>NZ_WJID01000002.1:0-15997 GCF_010994055.1 Gracilibacillus thailandensis
TACGGGGATAGCTTGGTAAAGAAGAGAAACCACTGTTAGTGAAAAAATAAACTAATAAGTACGCTCTGTTCCCAAGAATCCCCCACTTCGAACATCCTGAAAGGAGGTTAAGTGGGGGTAGTTCAACAATCTTACATCAAATCATATACAGATTCCTCGAAATAGAGCCAGTGAAAATATTCTATTTGTTCGTCTGTCATGTTGAAGATGGTTTCTTCAGTAAATTTGTTTTTCTCTAGTAGGTGTTCCATTTTGTCATTTCTTTCTAATTGGCTCATATGAAGTCCTCCTCATGCTCTTCTTTCAAAGAGTTATACATTTAATGAAGCGTTTTCATATTGTTATCTTTATTATAAATCGCGATATGAGATAATACAAATATCAATTTGAGAACGATTGGACATGAAGTAATATGAGGTTGTTATAGTTAGCAGAAATCGTGTGAGTACTGGGCAAATTGGCCAATTAGAGTTGACAACTTCCTTAAATTTAATACAATATAAGTTGGCTCTTTTATTAGAGCGGGTCGGGAGAGGGATAATTGAATAGAAGGAATTACATTGAGAAAAGGTATTTTTCAATTAAAACAACATGAGACTAGCGTAAAACAAGAATTGTCTGCGGGATTAATCGGTTTTTTCACGATTGCTTATATTATTGCAGTGAATTCCTTGATCTTATCAGAAGCGGGTGTTCCTTTAGAAGGAGCAGTACTAGGAACCATCCTTACTTCTTTTGTCGGTTGTCTGATAATGGGGCTATATGCCAATGCTCCAATCCTAGTCGTTCCGGGTATGGGGATCAATGCGATGTTTACTTATACGCTTGTACAGTCGATGGAGCTTACGTGGCAGCAAGCGCTCGGAGTTACTACTGTATCTGGTCTTGTTTTCACATTGATTGCATTTTCATCGCTGACAACGGTGATAAAAAATGCGATTCCAGAATCGATTAAGCTGGCGATTAATATCGGAATTGGACTATTTCTTATGTTGATCGGTTTAGAGAAGGGGCATCTAGTTGAACGAGGCGATCAATCTATTATTGCCTTGGGAGATTTCAGTGATCCTGCTGTCTTTGCGACAATCGTTACCTTTATCATTGCGTTAATATTATTTATTCGCAATGTCAAAGGTAACTTCTTATGGACGATTCTGTTTGGAACGGGAATAGCCTTTTTATTAGGAGTACTACCTTCTAAAACAAATGAGTCATTTTCGTTGCAAGGATATCAAGAAGTATTTGGAGCTTTTTCTTTTGTTGATTGGGCAACATTACCGTATTTAGTTGCGGTATTTTCAATTACTATGGTTGTGTTATTTGAGAATGTTGGTTTAACGTATAGCCATGTAGTTGCAACAAATCGCCCAGAGAAGTTTAAGAAAGCTTTTCAGGCAAATGGAATTTCGGTTATGTTATCTGGTCTTTTTGGCTCGAGTCCGACCGTATCAACTGCGGAAACAACGGCAGCTATTACGGCAGGTGGCCGAACAGGATTAACGACGATTACGACAGGTTTCTTGTTTTTAATTGTTACGTTTTTTATTCCATATATCCAAATGCTTCCTTCCAATGCGATTGCGCCGGTATTGATGATCATCGGAGGACTTATGATTCAAGATATCAAGAAATTAGATTTACGTGATCTAAGTGAGTCTTTTCCTGCGATATTTATTATTGTGATGATACCTTTCACCTATAGCATTGCAGATGGAATTGCAATTGGATTTATTCTTTATGTGATTTTGAAATTAAGTACAGGGAGTGCACGGAAAGTATCTTTCACACTTTATGTGATCGCTTGTCTGTTTTTACTTCATTTCATTATTCACTTTGCTGTTTGAGTCTTTGAATTTTCAAAGGCTCTTTTTTTATAGCAGTAGGCATTACTATAGTTTAAAAAAGGAAGGCTTTTCGCTAAACTTGACGATAAGCCTTCCTTTTCTTGGTGATAATGCTACCTCGTATACGCTTTCTGCAACTCCACCACATCAAGCTTCTTCATTTTTAGAGTAGCTTGATTAACACGTTCAATTTGTTCTGGTGTGCCTTCTCTCATGATTTTATTCATTGCCTTTGGAACTATTTGCCATGAAATTCCGTACTTATCTTTTAACCATCCGCATTGTTCGGATTCAGGAACCGCAGACAGTTTGTTCCAGTAGTAATCAATCTCATCTTGTGTGTCGCAATATACCATGAATGAGACTGCTTCATTGAAATTGAATGCATGATCTTGAGCACTGTCCATTGCTGCAAACCAATTATTTTCGAGCATGAAGTCCGCAAACATAATTGTTCCTTCCTTATCAGGCTCCATCCCTCGAGGATAGCGGGCAATTTGTCCCTGCCGTGAATTTCTAAATAAGGACAAATAAAAATGAATCGCCTCTTCCGCTTTTCCGCATTTTTCTCCAACAAACATTAGTGAGGGTACTATTGTAGGGCGCTCTTCACCTTCTGGATCGGAGAGGATTAATTGCCAGGATAAACCATACTTGTCTTGAATCCAACCATATTTCTCGCTAAATGGATATTTATCAAGTGGCATTAATACCGTGCCACCTTCGGACAATTGGTTCCAAACGTCATCTAATTTCTCACTCGCGTCTTTCTCTCTTGAAGGATCAAAATTAACCATAAAAGACACTGACGGGTTGAATGTGAAATAAGGCTCTGCGCTAATTGCCATGAACTGATGTCCCCACAGCTCAAATGAGATTAAATCAGCGTCACCTGATGGAGTGTCTTTAAGCACTGTACGATTTGTAATTCTGGAGCCAGGAAAAATAGTCGTATAAAACGTTGCAGCTTCATTCGCTTCCTTGTCATACCATAAATGGGGAATAATATTTTGATTAAGTCTGGACATAGTGCTTCCTCCTTTTTGTTTTAGTTTACCATTTGAATTGGGGCTGGATTTCTTATAATTTGCTATATACACCACGGTTTAGGGACCAAAAATATAAGTCCCCCAAAGGAAGTAAAAGGGAAGGAAAAATAAGATGACAATTGCTAAGTTAGCATATCATTATTGGTATCCAAATCTCCATCTCATAGTCATTTGTTTCTTCTTTCCCGAACATATTAGTTGCTACCATTTCAATTTCGGGCATTCCTTTTTTAATATGATAACCTTGCTCTTCAAATATGTTCCATAGTTTTCCATAACTATTCGGAATTTCTTTAGCATGACCAATATGTTTAAATACCACATATTTTTGTGAAGGAAAGGTATGTAATGTCATTCCTTGTTCAACTTTGTGGAAATCAACAGACTCTATTTCCATACCACAAGTGTAGAAATAATGGTCACTTCTTGGGGGAAGACATACTCCAACTATTTTACTTATCTTGTACTTACTAAAAAAACGATATGATTTCTCTAATAATTGCGGAATAGGATTAACCATATCTCCATTCCATTTTCCTGCTCCACTAAAACCAATTAATACAAATGAACTTTTGAAAGCTTCTCTAAATTTCATATTCTCGTCCTTTGCTTCTCCTTATTTTCCCATAGGTGCTTACATGTCCACCTGCTGAGTTAGGGAATGAAGTAAGAGTTCATTACACTTTATTATACAAAACATACGTTCCTGTTTAATGATACCAAATTTAACCAAATAAGCAGAGGTATTTATCTTTTGTAGTAAATTTACGTTTTTTTACTAAATGTTTATGTTCAATTAACATTAGTAAGGTATCCTTGAACTGAGGAGGGATTAGATGAAATTTGCTGTAATAGGTGATTTGCATTTTCCAAAAGTTGATTCGAGTGTTGAAGGATTGGAAGAAGCGAAGTGGGATTTCTATCGTTCTTTTCTAGATCATTTTCTTGGTAATGAAGCGGATCTACATATTTCACTTGGTGACCTAACTCATTATGGTACTACAGATGAGCTTGAAGAAGTTTATCAGATCATTAATAGTAAAGATAGAAATTTCTATCATGTATTAGGCAATCATGATTTGTATGCACAATCTATTGAGAATGTCTTAAAAATAACTGGTCAACCTTTATATCATACCATTGCTAAAGGAAATGCAATTTTTGCCTTTTTGAATACTGCAAAAGAAATGGATTATGAGGATTGGGGTGGATCAATTAACCAAGAGCAATTGGCTTGGTTAGAAGAAGTCGTCGAAGCATCTGGAACAAAACCACTCTTTGTCTTTGCACACCATCCAGTATACAATACAACCTCCCGCTCTGATATCGATAAATTATCTATCGACTCCAACATAGATATGTGGCGCGTCTTAGAAAAGAAAAAAGGGCAAGCTGTTTACTTTAATGGCCATAACCATCAAAACTCTATAGTGCACCAAGGTAACTGGACATTTGTGCAAGTTGCGGCTTGTTTAGATGAGCAAGCATGGCGTGCGGTAGAGCTCACAGATAATCATATCATCATTTCCCATCATAAAGTCACTAATCCTCTAATGTCGAACCATGCAGCATTTATATCCGAACATATGAATTATTTTCACCCTACACCAGAAGCGGCAGGTACAGAGAAAGATATACAATGTGTACTTCCTATTCGTGCAGTTAGCGAAATAACACCTTAACATGTAAAAATAATATATATCCTCATTAAAAGGGATTGTCCTAGCATTTAACTAATGATAAGACAATCCCTAATAGTCATTTTATTTATTCAAGCTGTTTTTCCCTACATTATTATCGTTCAAAATCAATAGTTTCTTCTGCATCTAAATAAATAGCTGTTTCTTTTGGCTTCGTGCCTGCTAGTTTTACACCATTTCGACAAGATGCTAATACTTCTGATAAGAGAGGGGAAATTCTCATACAACTAGTTTGGAAGATTTCCCACCAAGCTTATTAACAAAAAAGCTTCCTGCCCAACTGACAAGAAGCTTTTGACAAAAAGGTACAAGTGTCTTGTAAAATATACACGTGTCACCTATTTTCAAATCCGTTGTCCTTGTCGCCTTACGGACTGAATTAAAGGTACCAATATTTAATTGAAGTTATTATTTCAAGGTTGTCGATCTTTGTCAATAACAGAATGATTATACAGATCGCTAAGTAGATGGAATCCGGAAACAGGAAGATTTTGTCTACGGTAGAAGTGCTGGCACAAAACATTACATCCTGTGCTTTTGGTGGAGATGATTTTGACACACTTTACATAACAACAGTAAGAGAGGGGATGACTGATGAGGGACTGGCAAATCTACCCCTGTCCGGAAGTCTATTCTCTATTCAACCTAATGTAAGAGGATTGCTAGCGAACCGGTTTAAAGAGAGAAATATTACATAACATTGAGACAAGGAGCTCAGTCTATATTTAGAATAATAAAAAACAATAGTAAAATAGATAGCTCGTTTCCCCTGATTAATTTGTAAAAAGTTGATCAGGGGTTTTGTATTTCTAAGACTAGTGTTCACTATGTATGTAGGAAAATCATTATATCTATACAAGTCATTGTGTATGTTCTTTACATAATCTTTTACGAGATTTTTTCACTTCGCATAACTTCTTCCTCCATATGAGGGAAATTTAATATATTCAAATTTATCCGTTTTCAATTTACTATAGAACTACATTAGAAATTACAAATTATTTGGAGGGATTATTTATGAAAAAGATTTTATTAGCTTGTTCATCAGGCATGTCAACAAGTATGTTAGTTTCAAAAATGGAGGAAGTAGCAAACAATAAAGAAATAGATGTGGAAATTTGGGCAGTAGGACAAGACAAAGCACAAGAAGATATGAAAAAGGCGGATGTGCTTTTAATTGGTCCACAAATGCGTTTTATGAAGAAAAAATTTGAAGCAATTGCAGGTGAAGCTGGTATTCCACTTGATGTAATTGATCCGATTGCCTATGGAAGAGTAGATGGAGAAGCAGTATTAAATAAAGCGCTAGAACTTATTGGTGATTAAGTTTTACGCAACACGGGGGGACAATCATGAATAAAATGATGGAACTACTAGAGAAGTTTTTGTTGCCGATTGCAGATAAATTAAATAACAATCGTTATCTATCAGCATTACGAGATGGATTTATGGTTGCATTACCATTAATTATCTTTGGTTCTATATTTGTTGTTATTGCAAATTTACCATTTTTAGATAAATTGCTTGGTGAAGATGCTTATGCTGCGTATCAGGATGCTCTGGGTCCAGCATCGGCTGCAACATTAAGCATTATGGGGCTATTTGTTATTATCGGTATAGGTTATAAATTAATCGAACAATATGAGCTGGATGCTATTTATGGAGGCGTTGTAGCATTAGCAGCCTTTTTAATTTTAACGCCACAAACGCTTGAGGATGTAAACGGTGTAATCCCAACTTCATCCTTAGGTGCTGAAGGAATGTTCTTAGGAATTATTACTGCTTTTACTTCAGCTGAATTATATCGATACTTTGTGCAAAAGAACTGGATGATTAAAATGCCAAATGGTGTTCCAGGTGCAGTATCGCGATCATTTAGTGCATTAATTCCGATTACGTTAACATTATCCGTGTTTTTAATTGTAAGAATTATTTTTAGCTATACACCATTTGATACTATACAAAATTTCATTTATACGATCGTTCAAGAACCATTAACTGCTTTAGGTAGTGGTTTACCGGCAACAATTGTCGCGGTTCTATTAATTCAAGTATTTTGGTTCTTTGGCTTACATGGTCAAATTATTGTGAACTCTGTATTTGATCCGATTTGGTATACGTTAAATGATCAGAACTTGCAAGCATTTCAAGCTGGGCAGGAATTACCAAATATCATTACCAAGCAGTTTGTTGATACGTTCTTGGTAGGTATGGGTGGGTCAGGAATGACGCTGGCTGTTATTATCTTGATCTTCTTAATTGGTCGAAGTAGGCAGTTGAAAGAATTAGGTAAGCTAGCAGGACCAGCAGGAATATTCAATGTAAATGAACCGTTAATCTTCGGTTTACCCATTATTATGAACCCAATCATTATTATTCCATGGCTTATCGCACCAGTAGTCGTAACTATTATTACTTATTTTGCTATGGCAAGTGGTTTGGTTCCAGCACCAGCAGGGATCATTGTACCATGGACAACACCACCTCTTATAAGTGGATTTTTAGCAACAGGTAATGCTTGGCAAGGAGCGGTATTGCAGTTATTTAACTTGCTTGTAGTATGTATTATCTGGTGGCCATTCTTGAAAATGCTAGACAAAAATTATTACGAATCAGAACAAGAAGCTACTGATAAATAAATAGAAAACAATTTATATAATCATATTTTGGGGTGTGACAGTATGGATAATATGGACAAGGTAACAGAAATTGCCTTTCAAATCATTTTATATGCTGGAAATGGGCGTTCCAGTGCGATGGAAGCTATCCAATTAGCGAAAGAGAATCAATTTGAGGAAGCAGATCAATTAATAAAAGACGCAACAAAAGAATTAGAAAAAGCACATGGTTTCCAAACTCAACTACTACAAGAAGAAGCAAGTGGGACAGGTGCGAGTGTGAATGTTATCTTGGTTCATTCACAAGACCATTTGATGACTGCTATGACTGTTAGAGATCTAGCAACAGAAATCATTGATATTTACCGAAATAAATAAGGAGGGCCAATTATGACAGTAGAATATAAATTTCCTGAAGGATTTTGGTGGGGAAGTGCAACATCTGCAACACAAATCGAAGGTGCTACAGGCAAAAAAGGCAAAAACATTTGGGATCATTGGTATGAAGTAGAGTCTAATCGTTTCTTTGACAATGTAGGACCTGAAGTAACATCTGATTTTTACCACCGTTACCAAGAAGATATTCAATTAATGAAGCAGACAGGTCACAATACATTCCGACTATCTATTTCATGGGCACGACTCATTCCAGAAGGTAGAGGTCAAGTAGATCAAGAAGCTGTACAATTTTATAACAAAATTTTAGATGAATTAATAGCAAACGATATTGAACCATTTGTTAATCTCTTCCACTTTGATATGCCACTTGCATTACAAGAAGAAGGTGGCTGGGAGAGCAGAGCAGTAGTTGATGCATATGTTGAATATGCAAAAGAAGCTTTTCGACTCTTTGGAGATAAAGTGAAAAAATGGTTTACTTTCAATGAGCCAATTGTTCCTGTTGAAGGTGGCTATTTATATGATTTTCATTATCCGAATGTAGTCGATGCTAGAAGAGCAGCACAAGTTGCATACCATACAGCATTAGCTAGTGCGAAAGCAATTGAAGTATTTAGAACAGTTGATGTGCAAGATGGTAAAATTGGTATCGTGTTAAATCTAACACCATCTTATCCTAGAAGTAATCATCCAGCAGATTTAAAAGCTTCCCGGATTGCTGATTTATTCTTTAACCGTAGTTTCTTAGATCCTGCTGTCTTAGGAGAGTATCCACAAGAATTGGTTGATATTTTAGGAGAACATGGTCAACTTCCTGAAACACAACCAGGAGATGCAGAAATTTTAAAAGCGAATACGGTTGATATTCTTGGTGTAAACTATTACCAACCACGTCGCGTAAAAGCGAAAGAACATTTACCTAATCCACATAGTCCATTTATGCCAGAATGGTACTTTGATCACTATGAAATGCCTGGACGTAAAATGAATATTTATCGTGGTTGGGAAATTTACGAAAAAGGATTATATGATATTATGATCAACTTAAAAGAAAACTATGGTAATATTGAATCATTCGTATCTGAAAATGGTATGGGTGTTCAAGACGAACATCGTTTCTTACAAGATGGTCAAATCCAAGACGATTACCGCATTGAATTCGTGCAAGAACATTTAAAATGGTTACACCGTGCGATTCAAGAAGGCTGTAATACGAAAGGTTATCATATGTGGACATTTATGGATAACTGGTCTTGGTCAAATGCTTACAAAAACCGCTATGGATTCGTCTCAGTAAACATTGACACACAAGAACGAACGGTGAAGAAAAGTGGAGAATGGTTTAAACAAGTAGCAGAAAATAATGGTTTTTAATTAGTTGATAGAATGAAAAGGAGCTGGTGAATGGGGTCAGCTCCCTTTTCGTTATGGAAGTGCGTTACAGTTAGGAGAAATTATTATGTTAGATGCTCGATTAAGAAATATATTACGTGAATTGATGGCCGAGCAATCGCCTGTTTCAAGTACCTTCTTAGCGAATGTCAATAATGTAACATCGCGAACAACAAGGGAAGACGTGAAGCGATTAAATCAGTTTATTAGTTCACATGGTGCGATGATTGAATCCGTGATGGGAAAAGGTTACCTTTTAAAGGTGAAAAATGACAACGAATACAAAAAATTCCTTAACAACTATTTTACCCATGAATTACCAGATAAAGAGAAGGTTCCTCGCTCACCAGAACAGCGGATCACTTATATCATGAACCGTTTGTTATTGGCAGAAGATTATTTGAAGTTAGAGAGTTTAGCTGATGAGATATTTATTAGTAAATCCACGATTCAAAACGACATCAAAGAAGTTAGAAAGATATTAGAGAAATATCACTTAACATTAGATTCTCGTCCAAATTATGGGATGAAAGTGCAAGGTAACGAATTGAATAGACGTTTTTGTATGGCTGAATATATTTTTGATCGTAATGAGCCGATAACGGAAGTGAATCTAGATGGCATATCACCATCTACTTTAGAAATGATCATGGAAATTATTTTAGCAGAAATAACCGCCAATCAAATTACATTATCAGATATCGCAATCAAAAATTTAGCGATCCATATTTTAATTGCCTATAAACGAATCAATAATGGTTATTATATTAAAATGGTCAACCAAGATTTACTGGAAATATACGAACAGCCCGAATATGAAGTGGCAACATTGATTGTGAATAAAATAGAGGAAGCTTTTTCGGTATCATTTCCTGAAACAGAAACAGCGTATATTGCGATGCATCTGTTAGGGACGAAAATGATGCTGCAACCTCGTGGTGTGAGAGAAAATGTCATGGATCCTAACATCATTTCATTAGTCAATGTAGCCTTAGCAAAGGTCGAAGAAAAGTTACAATTGGGGATCCAAGATGATCAAGAATTAATCATGGCCTTGTATTTACATTTAAAACCAGCAATTAATCGATTTAAGTATGGGATGAACATACGAAATCCCATGTTAGAGGATATTAAACGAAATTATCCGCTTGCTTTTGAAGCTGGTGTGATTGCAGGCTTAGTGATTGAAGAAAAAACAAATGCAGAAATTGATGAAAATGAAGTTGGATATTTAGCGCTTCATATTGGATCCGCTATTGAAAGACGAAATTTAAAAAATGGTCCAAAACGATGTTTGATTGTGTGTGCATCAGGATTAGGCACTTCACAGTTAATCTATTATAAATTAAAATCAAAATTTGGCCAAAATCTCGACATTGTGGGAACCACGGAGTATTATCAGCTTCACCAATACAATTTGCAAAATATCGATTTTATCGTAAGCTCTATACCAATACCAGAGAAGTTACCTATACAAGTGATAGAAGTGAATGCGATTTTAGGAGATCAAGACATCAGCAGAATAGAAAAGTTAGTATCAGAAGATAATCAAATGGTGGATGCTTATATTGATGAACAGATGACATTTATTCAACAAGAGATGCACACTAAAGAGGCGGTGTTATCCTTTATGGCGGAGCAATTAGATTCTATGAATTTGGTTGAGGAAGGGTTTTTAGATGCCGTGTTAGAACGTGAAGAAATAGCACCTACCTCATTCGGCAATTTGGTCGCGATACCACATCCAATTATTCCTAAAACGGAAAAAACGTTTGTTGCTATTTGTACATTAGAAAAACCGATAACATGGATGAACAAACAGGTACAGTTTGTCTGTATGCTTTGTGTAAAGAAAGACAGTCAAGAAGATTTACAAGCGATGTATAAATGGTTAGAAAAGGTAATAGATAGTCGCTCTATTGTACAGCAATTGGTAAAGGCGAAAACATTTGATGAATTAAGAGAAATTTTGTTGTTTAATGAAAGATAATTCTAGTCATGAAATAAAGTGATATGATGACCAGTGTATACGAATTTGGCATTGACCCGATTCATTTTGGAATTATTATGATTAGCGATTGAGATGTTAACACCGCCATTTGGACAGTACCATCAACTCGGTACTGTTTCTTCTTTTTTCTGGAACATTAAATGTAGATACTGGTAAAATTAGTGTTAAACTGTAATAACTAGTTATTTAAAATAGTGTAACTCTCTAACATTTAAGGAAGGGGACCTTTCTTCATCATGATTGATTTTTTTCAGAATTTTAATCCAATCATACAAGCACTTATCGCTACTTTATTTACTTGGGGAATGACTGCATTAGGAGCGAGTCTCGTTTTTGCAACGAAAAGTATCAATCAACGGTTAATGGATAGTATGTTGGGATTTGCTGGCGGTGTCATGATTGCTGCTAGTTATTGGTCTTTGTTAGGTCCTTCGATTGAATTATCTGAAGGAAACACAATTGGAGCATGGTTTCCAGCAGCCATTGGTTTTATGTTAGGTGGTGTTTTCTTATGGGGGATTGATAAGATTTTACCCCACTTACATCCTAATACCCCTGTTGAAGAAGCAGAAGGAATTCATCAGAAAAAAAGAAAAAGAAGTACACTGCTAGTTCTTGCGATCACACTCCATAATATCCCAGAGGGTCTGGCAGTTGGCATTGCTTTCGGTGCCCTTGCAAATGGTGGAACAGAAGCTTCTTTAGCCGGTGCTATCACATTAGCACTCGGCATTGGTATTCAAAACTTTCCCGAAGGAGTCGCAGTTTCGATGCCATTAAGAGCAGAAGGAATGTCTCGATCTAAAAGCTTCCAATATGGGCAATTTTCGGGAATGGTCGAACCGATTGCTGCTGTCATTGGGGCATTTGCTGTTTCTTTTATCGAACCATTACTACCGTACGCATTAAGCTTTGCGGCTGGTGCGATGATCTTCGTTGTAGCAGAAGAAGTGATCCCAAGTTCACAAGAAAAAGGTAATAAAGACTTGGCTTCGATGAGTTTAATGATTGGTTTTACATTAATGATGATTCTTGATGTAGCACTGGGATAATAAGCTTCATCATATTTAGTAAAAAGATGTGTTGCTAAATTTTTAGGTTTAGCAATGCATCTTTTTTTATAGGACAAGAAAGTATAAAATTTGCGGAGATGTCTAGCTCCGAGCGCCCAGAAACTAGGCGACTTCACGAATCGCCCTACGATAAGTCATCATCGGTTCGTAAACTCACCGTGATTCCTTTATCTCAGTTGATGCTGAAGTCGCTACGTTTCTAAACGGGCGCTCTGCGCTTTTCTTTTTATATGGAAGGAAAATAGGCAGCCGAATCGGTGGTTAAGCTGTTCAAGTATTTTAAAATGAATACTAGAGAAATGATAAATCTGTAGCTTTATTCGTTAGGACTGAGCGTTATTTGCTCAGTTTTTATTATTTGAAAAATTACCTTGTATTATTAAGTAATATGCTATATACTGAAAATTACTTAATATTATCAAGTAATTAGGTAGGGGGCGGATCATTGAATAAGGAAATGCTGAAGGGTACTATTGATCTTCTTATACTTTCACTTCTGAAGGAGAAGGATGGGTATGGATATGATATATCGAAACGGATTAAAGATAAATCGGACGGTTCCTTCCATATACAAGAACCAACACTTTATTTGTCGTTAAAGCGTTTAGAGAAAAACGGTGCCATTACTTCTTACTGGGGGAAAGAGAGTCAAGGTGGTAAAAGAAAATATTATTCAATAACGGAATTGGGACTTGAACAGTATAATCAGTATAAAAAAGACTGGGAGCTTATGGCCCAGTTAGTAAAACACTTTTTATAAGAGGTTATTCAAAAAGAGAGTACATATGAAGGGTTTGATATGAACCTAAAGTTTGAGGAGGATATAGAGATGGAAGTATTTTCAGAATTATGGACAGTTACAAAATATTTGTTATTAGGTTTGACGCAAGGGATCACGGAGCCTATTCCGATTTCTTCAAGTGGGCATCTTATCATATTAAGGGAGCTTTTTGGCATTGAAGCTACTGGTCTTTCGTTTGAGATATTTGTTAATTTTGCTTCTCTTTTAGCGGTTCTCGTTATCTATAGAACGGATATCATCCGGCTAGCCAAAAATGGTGTGCAATTTGTTGTTACCCGTGAACATGAGCAAAAGAGTGATTTTCAATTTATCATTTACTTAATTATTGCTACCATTCCTGTGGGTGTCATTGGGGTACTTTTCGGAGATGTAATTAGCGAATGGCTTAGTAATACTAAAGTTGTAGGTATTACATTACTCATTACTGCAGCTGCGTTGTGGATCATTCGTAATCTTAAAGGTAGAAAGTACGATGGAGATTTATCTGTAAAAGATTCGGTTATTGTTGGAGTGGCTCAGGCTATAGCTGTAACACCAGGTATCAGTCGTTCAGGAGCTTCGATTGTAGGATCTATGCTTGTAGGAATGAAGCAGGAAACAGCGTTAAGATTTTCATTCTTACTCTATATTCCGGTAAGCCTCGGAACAGGTATTTTAGAAATTCCCGAAATTGTAAATGATCCAAACTTTTCAGAGTTAGTTATCCCGTATGTGATTGCGTTCGTAGCTACTTTTATTGCAACGTTATTTTCTTTGAAGTGGTTTATTAATATCATGACAAGAGGTAATTTGGGCTACTTCTCCTATTATTGTCTGATTGTCGGTGTTCTTGTCATTCTGTTCTTGTAGGGTAACATGAATGACTTGCTTTTAATCTTTAATAACTGGGAGGAATTTAATGTGAAACATTTCTTTAAAAAACTACTTCAGCTTAAGGACATAACCTATAGTTGGCTAATAGTTATATCGATACTAATATTCACGACTACTATTTATATTGATCTAGCGTATCATCCATCTGGATCACCAAAGGTTGCATTAGCCATATACGCAATAGCTCTTTTGATTGCCTTTATCTGGTCGGTGTTTAATTATATTGGTCATATGCGTCTAAATACTATGTACAAAAGAAATAACAATATTCAAGTATTTGTTGATAATCTCCTTTTATCCAATGATGAAAAATTAGAATTACGGACATATTTAGAAGACTATTCTCAAGATCTAATAGAGCAAGGGAAAACAAAAGAAGATGCGGTTATAACAGCTATAAATGAATTTAAGGTAAATGAATTTTCTTCTCTATCCAAGAACACTCAAATTTTCAATATGCATGCCCATTACTATTTAGGGGGATATGCATTGATTGGAATTATGGCATCGATCATATTGCTAGTAATATCAAATGTGCTTACTGATCCGCCGTTAATTTGTATCGTACTTGAGGTAACGTTCATGCTATATGGAATTGGCTTTTTCGGCCTTTTCTTTGTGTATAAACTGATGGATGTCTTCATTCATAAAAAGCTAACAATATAATATAGAAAATTTGAAGAGAATCTCACTGTATTTCTCCTCAGGTTTTCTTTTTTTATTTAAGAGAGGCTATTAATTTCCAGCAAAGTAGGAGATACTAGATTCTACTCTATGAGCTGTAGTCGACTTATTTGCCCACCTTTGTCATCATTACTTTTATATGTTTCTAGGTTGAAATTCTTCTGATTTATTAGCATGCTTTCACCAATAGCGCCTTGAATGATGATGGATATCAAATCTACAATTTGTCGACTGACCCGTTTAAATTATTGGATGTTATATTAATTTTAATTGAATGAGCGAACGGATGTGTTAATAGCTTTATATCAAAAAGCATTAGGGTAGGTGTAGAAGCAGAACTAGAATGGCTTGAAGGTGGCGATCTTTCGGGGATCAATGGAAGGATATCTGTATACATTTGTCTCTGAGTATGCCGTTGATAGTCACGTAAAAATAAAGGACCCAGCAACTGGGAAAGTATATCAGTTTATGTTGGAAAAAGAACGATCTGTTTTATCAGCACTAGGCGAGAAGACTCCCACCTCAAGGAATGAAAAGGAGTAGGTGGGAGATGAATCGCCTTCGGACAAGAGCTGGCTCACTTGCCATCTCGATTGTTCGATTATTCAAGTGCTTGCATGCTTTCTTTTTGTCCTGAAATGACCTATTCACCAAGCAAAATATGGTATAATAGCTGTATCGTGATACAGAGAGAGGTGAAAGCAATGCTCGTCCAAAAAGCCTACAAATTCCGTATCTATCCAACGAAAGAACAGGAAAGACAAATTGCGAAAACCATCGGCTGTTCTCGTTTTGTCTTCAATCATTTTTTAGCAAAATGGAACGATACATACCAAGAAACAGGGAAAGGACTGACGTATAACGCTTGTTCTGCTCAACTACCTCATTTAAAAGAAGAATGGAGCTGGTTAAAAGAAGTAGACAGCATTGCGCTCCAATCCTCCCTAAAAAACCTCTCAGATGCCTTCTCTAGATTCTTTAAACAGCAGAACAAAGCTCCGCAATTCAAGTCCAAAAAGCATCCTGTTCAATCCTACACAACGAAGCAAACAAACGGAAATATCTCCATGGAAGGGAACCAAATTAAACTACCGAAACTCGGGCTCGTTCGCTTTGTCAAAAGTCGAGAAGTCAAAGGCCGGATCCTAAATGCCACCATCAGACGTAATCCAAGCGGAAAATATTTCATCTCTATTCTTGTAGAAACAGAAGTACAACTATTAGAAAAAACAGCATCAGCTATCGGCATCGACTTAGGTATGACAGACTTTGCGATTCTTTCGGATGGACAAAAGGTGGATAATCATCGATTCACCACTAAAATGGAAAAGAAATTAAAACGAGAACAAAGAAAACTGTCCAGACGTGCCCAACATGCGAAAAACAACGGAATCGACTTACTCGATGCCAAAAACTATCAAAAACAAAAACGTAAAGTTGCGAGATTACATGAACAAGTCATGAATCAACGTGCCGACTTCCTTAACAAGTTAAGTACAGACCTCATCCAAAACCACGATGTAATCTGTATCGAAGACTTGAACACGAAAGG
>NZ_WJID01000020.1:0-84656 GCF_010994055.1 Gracilibacillus thailandensis
ATCTCAAAATAACTACTTTATACCATCGATATATTATTTGGGTCAATGAAAAGGACCGGGTGGGCTTTCCCGGTTTTCTTATCATGGAAAATTTCTGACTAACTTGTTAATTTGGAGATAAACGCCTCGAACCGATCTAGTCCTTCTGTTAATGTATCCATATCGTAAGCATAGGACAAACGCAAAAAGCCTTCACCATATTCAGAAAACGCGCTGCCAGGTACTAGCGCTACTTTAGCTTCTTCGACTAATTGTAGTGCCAATGAGAAAGAATCTTTTTGTAGGTGGCTAACATCTACAAAAAAATAGAATCCGCCATCTGGTAAGTATGTTTTTATATTCATTTCTTTTAGCCTTTGATATACATAGTCTCTTCGTTCCTGATATACTTTTTTCATTTTAATCGGATCATGTTGCCCGTTCTTAATGGCCTCTAATGCGCCGTGCTGGCTAATGGAGGATGCACAAGATACATTATACTGGTGGACTTTCAGTATATGTTTTGCTAACCAGTTAGCAGCAAGAATATAACCAATTCGAAAACCAGTCATCGAATGTGATTTTGACACGCCATTAATAATGATTACTTTATCTCGAATAGTTTGAAAGCGTCCAATAGAATAGTGGCTTTGATCATATACTAATTCGCTGTATATTTCGTCTGCAATCAAAAAGATATTATGCTTTTCAACAACTGTTGCTATATCTATTAATTCATCCTTTGTAAGTGTCACACCTGTAGGGTTGGAAGGGTAAGGGATAATGACAGCCTTTGTATTAGGAGTAATAGATTTTTCTATCAAGTCAGCTGTTAATTTGAAATTGGATTGGCGAGTATCGATAAACGTTGGGATTCCGCCTGCTAATTTCACTAATGGTTCATAACCAGGATAGACTGGCCCAGGTAAGAGTACTTCATCACCTTTCATTAAAATAGTTCTAAGGGTAATATCAATAGCTTGGGATGCTCCGACAGTAACAATGATTTCGTTGTTAGGATCATACTCTAGTTGATAGTTCGTTTTTATAAATGAAGCTATTGCTTCTCTTAAAGATAAAATACCTGCATTATGCGTATACGTAGTTTGATTTTGATCAATTGCTTCCTTTGTTTTTTCTTTAACATGGGAAGGGGTAGGGAAATCAGGTTGACCAATGGTTAATGATAGAATATCGTTTTTATTTCCCACCATATTAAAGAATTGTCTAATTCCAGATATTTCAATGTCTTTCACTTGCTCATTGATGAATGATTCCAAAATGTATGCCTCCTTCATTTCCGCTTATAACTAGTACAATCTTTGGAAATAATAATACTAATTATAAAAGCTAGCATTATTTTATCATAAAATGAATAGGAGGGACACATAATGGCTGAAGACCTTTGGAAAGAGATTGTAAGAGTAAGTGATTTTCTTTTATTAACGATGCAGACTGAATTGTTTTTTGTACTTTATATCGTAACTGGATTAATAATTCTATATTATGTATGCAAACCTTTTGTGAAGTTCGTTATAGCTTTAGAGTGGAACACTTTCATAACTTATATGTTTGTAGTATTAATCATGTTCTTACTTGTATCCGAGTATATCGATGTACCAGATTGGAAATATGTTCTGTATGGAGTATTAATCTTCTCTATTATTGTAAGTATAAAAAGAAGCTTCTCTATCATGAAAAAAAATCAACCCTATTCAAACTAATATATATGGATAGAAATGAACAGGAAGATACGCATATCTTCCTGTTTGTGATAGGAATAGTATTATCGGCGTTTTCTTTTGTGATAAAAAGGAGAAAGAGAAGAGGTTTGCTGTAAAAAGGGTTTATAGTTGGGATTATGCCTTTTTGCTGGCTTTGGAACAGACCAGTTTAAATAATCAAATAGGATTGTTTTTGCCTTGTTTAATGAGAGGGTAGGCTTTTGATTTCGATAGCTATCATTTAATTGACCAAGGTGGGGTAAAGTATCCATGTCCTCTTTATTAGGAGGAGTGTGAAAGTAGTAATTCCCGACTTGAACAAGTAATACCGAATGCTGGCGACTTTGCTTTGGATTGTTTGAAAAATGCAATCCAACTTTTATGGCCTTATTTTCTTTAATAAGTTTTTTCATCGTTTCATTTTTTAAGCGGTATAATTGAGTAGGATCTGGCGCGGTCTTGGCATGTCGATTAACAATAAATAATGCCTGTCCAATTCTTTCAATCGCTTGATCTGAATCCTTCATTTCATCACCTTCTTTCCAAATTTCACATCATAAGAAAAGTAGAAGGAGATCAACCCTTCTACTTGTTACTTTAATTCATTGCTTGGATATCTTCAACTATTTTTTGCATATTGTCTGCTTGATCACCAGTATATTTTTTAATGGCATTTCCATCTGGTGTTACTAGATAGAATTGACTGGTGTGAACTACCTGATCTTCATTCTCAGGGTTTTCTATGAATGCTTTAAAGGAATTAGAGGCAAATTGGCTAATTTCTTCATCAGTGTAGCCTGTTAGCGCGTTCCAATTATCCAATGTACCGCCGCGTTCCTCAATATATTTCTTTAATATCTCTGGAGAGTCATTAGTTGGATCAACACTAAAGGAAACTAATTCAGCATCTATATTTTCTTCCTCTAATAGACCCTGGAGTCTGGCCATATTAGCAGTCATTGATGGACAAATGGTATTACAGTTAGTAAATATCATGTTCGCAACCCAAAATTTTCCGTCTAGTTCACTCTTCGAAAAATCTTCTCCATCTTGATTTGTAAAGGTAAAATCTTCTACTTCAAAGGAAAAATCACCTTCATATTTATTTGAACCTGCACAGCCAGCTAAGATAAGTGCAACAAATATCATAAGTATTGCATTACGTTTCATACTTTCACCTCGTTTATGATTTCTTTAATTGATACATCGTAATTTCAGGTTTGCAGAAAAATCGGTACGGTAATCTTGTAGTTCCAACACCACGACTCACAAACAATTGCAATGGATTACTGCCAATTTTATAGTTGCCCTCTACGTATTTTTGAGCCAAGTGAGGAGTGTAAATATACCCTATAAAAGGTATCTGTACTTGCCCACCGTGACTATGACCTGATAACTGAATATCAACCGGATAGTCTTTGGTTACATCTGCATAGTCTGGTTCATGTGCAAGTAAAATAGTTAACTGTTCATTACTAATTCCATTTAATGCTTGTTCGATGTCAGGTTTCCCTAATAACGCATCATCTAGGCCTGCTAGATAAATCATATCACCATTTTTATCAATCTGTCTGTGTCCATTTTGTAACAATTCAAAACCACTCTGCTGAAAAACATCCCTTAATATATCTGTTCCATAACCACCATGATCATGGTTGCCGTATATCCAAAACTTCCCATCTTTAGCTTTCAGCCTACCTAGTGTGGATATTAACCTTTCGTCGATATCATATGTACGTGGGTTATCTATTAAATCGCCAGTAAACACAATCAGATCCGGTTCTAATTGATTGATTTTAACTACTAATTCTTCTAGTTGATTTATTGTATATTGAAAGCCAATATGAGTATCACTGAATTGTAATATTTTGTATCCTTCAAAAGCAGAAGGTGTTTTAGATGAATAGATATTAACATCGTGTATATCCAACATATTAGGTTCCATTTCTCTAGCATAATAATAAGTACCACCACTAAGTCCAAATAGTGTAATGATACCACCAAATAAACGTTTTAAAAAAGTTCGACGATTCATACAGTTTAAAGCCCTTTCCATTACAGCCATAATAATATATGTATTCCATTATAGCATGGTGGGAAGCAAATATGATATCCATGCGATAGATTACACAAATTTTTAAAATTTATGTTAAAATAGTAGAGGTGATGTCATAATAGCTCCTTCACCAAAGAGAAAAGGAGTGTCCCGTATGTCAAGCTTATTAAAAAAATCATTAACTGATTTGACTGTAGAGGATTTGATGATACCAGCAGAAAAGGTGGCACATGTTCAAGTTGGTAACCCTGTAGAGCATGCTTTACTAGTATTAGTTGAATCAGGTTATTCATCTGTTCCGGTGTTGGACTTAGACTATAAATTCAAAGGTACGATTGCCAAAACACCAATTTTAAAAAGTGTAATGGGAATGGAACGGTTCGAGATGGAGAAATTAGCAGAGACAAAAGTAGAAGCTGTTATGCAAGTTGAGCAACCAACTTTAACAATGGATACCGATTTTTTAACATGCCTAAAAGTCGTTATCAATCATGCTTTTGCATGTGTTGTTGATGAAGAGGGATATTTTCTTGGTATTTTGACAAGACGTGCTATTTTAAAAGAGGTTAACAAATCAATGTATGCGCAAAAATAATAATACTTGTAAAAGTAAATTATTTTTTGTTACATTTATAAAAACAACAAATATTGGAGGAAGAAAACAATGAAGCAAATGGATGCACATGAGATAATCTCATTTATTTCAAACAGTAAAAAATCAACACCTGTAAAAGTATATGTGAAAGGTACAGGGTTGGATACCATTGAAGCAACAGGTTCAATCCAGACTTTCTTAAACGATACTAATGGCGTTATTTTTGGAGAATGGAAAGAAGTAAAAGCATTACTTGATACATATAGTGATAACATTACTGATCATGTTGTGGAAAATGACCGTCGTAATTCAGCGATCCCACTATTAGATATGAAAGATATTAATGCACGTATCGAGCCAGGTGCGATCATTCGTGAACAAGTGGAAATCGGTGATGGTGCTGTTATTATGTTTGGTGCAATGATCAATATCGGTTCTGTTATTGGTGAAGGAACAATGATCGATATGAATGCATCATTAGGTGGTCGTGCAACAGTAGGTAAGAATTGTCACGTTGGAGCTGGCGCAGTATTAGCAGGTGTTATTGAGCCACCTTCAGCACAACCAGTAGTTATTGAAGATGGTGTGGTAATCGGTGCGAATGCTGTAGTACTTGAAGGGGTTCGTGTAGGTGAAGGAGCAGTTGTTGCAGCAGGCGCGATTGTGACAAAGGATGTACCACCAAACACTGTGGTAGCTGGAACTCCGGCAAAAGTAATTAAAGAAATCGATGACCAAACAAAATCAAAAACTGAAATTATGGAAGCATTACGAAAATTAGATGATTAATATCTCGTAAAAAGACAGGGTCATGTAGATCCTGTCTTTTTTAAGAAAAGAATGTAAAATGGTGCGTAATAAAATTACTTTTTTCCATTCTGATTAGAGATAAGTGATGTCATCCGCTCCGGCAAAATACTGCGCTTTCCATGGGCACGGCCTCAGCCTCCTCGGAAAGCAAATATCGCTTTCCTGCGGGGTCTTCAGCTCGCGTGAGTTCCCATAGGAGTCTCCGTATTCTGCCTCCGCTAAGTGTAGTGTTCTGCTTATTGAAAGAAGAGAACTTTTGGTATATATATTCTGTGAATGTCTTCTTACTTGTTTAGAAATACACACTAAGCTGCGGAAAAATGCGACACTCTTGGGGGGAACTCACGCGACGAAGATCCACTTGGTGAAATGATTTTCTTCACCAAGTTAGCTGAGGCCGTGCCACCGGAAAGGGAGTGTTTTTCCTCAGCGGCGAATTAGCACTCAACTTAAGTAGAATGGAAGAAAGCTCACTAAACAGAATTTTCATTACTTCTCAGTAGTTATCTAGTATGAATAATGGAAAAGGGGTAAGTTTTTGATGAATAAGGATCAGTTAGTAGCAATTAGACGTGATTTGCACAAGATTCCGGAGCTTGGTTTTCAAGAATATAAGACACAAGCATACTTACTAGAAATTATTAAAAATATGAACCGCTCAAATATTGAAATTACCAAATGGGAAACTGGTTTGTTTGTTTTGGTACAAGGAAAAAATCCGAAGAAAACAATTGGCTATCGTACAGACATTGATGGACTTCCAATTAAGGAAGAAACAGATCTATCCTATCAGTCTGAACACGATGGTCAAATGCATGCTTGCGGCCATGATTTACATATGACTATTGCGTTAGGAGCTCTCGACGAAATTAGTGCTAATCCAATTGATGATAATGTCTTATTTATTTTTCAGCCAGCGGAAGAGGGACCAGGTGGAGCTGAACCTATGCTCGCATCTGAAACATTTCAACAGTGGAAAGTAGACAATATTTTTGCATTACATATAGCACCTGAACTGCCTGTCGGAACCGTGTCAAGTAGAGCAGGTATCTTGTTTGCTAATACAAGTGAGTTATTTCTTGATTTCACTGGAAAGGGTGGGCATGCAGCATACCCGCATTTAACGAAAGATATGATTGTCACTGCCAGTAGTTTTGTTACCCAATTACAACAAATTATTTCCAGAAAAGTGGATCCTTTAGATAGTGGTGTGATCACAATAGGTAAAATGACTGCTGGAACCGTCCAAAATATTATTGCAGAAACAGCACGTCTGGAAGGTACTATACGTACGTTACAACCGGAAACAATGTCAATTATAAAAAGAGAGCTCGAGAATATGATCAAAGGCTTCGAAATTGCCCATGATTGTACAATTAAAGTAGATTATGGTGCAATGTATTATCAAGTGAACAATCATAAGGAATGTCTCGATAAGTTTGTTGAAGCCGTACAAAAGGAAGGGATTCAGTATAGCGAAGCAAATGCGGCGATGACTGGTGAAGATTTTGGGTATTTTTTAAGGGAAATACCAGGCTTTATGTTCTGGTTAGGTGTAGATTCATCATATGGATTGCATCACAGCAAACTAAACCCGAACGAAGATGCGATCGAAATAGGTATTAGAGCAGTAACAACTACGATGAAAGAGATATAGGTAGGATAATATTCAAGTAATAATGGATGATCAGTCAGTATTTTCTAGCAATCACTCAATAGAAAAACTCACTCTGAAATGAGTGAGTTTTTTGCTTAATTATTCTTTTGTACGTACACTTGATGTGGGAATGGGATTTCGATATTGTTTTCGTCAAAGGCTTCTTTAATCCGTTTACGAATATCTCTTTCTGCACCCCATTGTTCCATATTTTCAGTTTTACCAATAATCCGTAAAACTACCTCACTAGATCCAAAGGCTTGTACACCTAATACATCAGGTCCTTCCGCAAAGCGAGGATCTGTCTCGAATTCTTCGCATACACTTTTTAATACTGCCATTGCTTGATCAATATTATCATCATAACTTATGCCAATATCAACTAGTGCTCGCATATTCCCTCTGGAGTGGTTGCTGACTCCAGCGATCTCCCTGTTTGGAACATAATGAAGCGTGCCATCAAAGCCACGAATTTTTGTAGTTCGTAAACCAACTTCCTCTACAATTCCATTGTATCCAGCCGCAGTCACATAGTCTCCTACATCGATCTGCTTTTCCAATAAAATAAAAAATCCAGTTACAATGTCACTTACTAATCCTTGAGCTCCAAAACCAATCGCTAAACCTACAACCCCTGCACCAGCAAGTAGCGGACCAATTGGTTGTTCAATGATGCCAAAGAACATAACGACAAAAACAAAAATTAAAACATAAGAAAAAACATTTAATAGTAGTTTTTCTAAAGTTTGCATTCTTGCTTCAGATACATTTTGTCGCTGACTCGATTTTTTAAGAGTTGCAGAGATTAATTTCTTTCCGATTGGCGATACAATAAGTAGTGCAATGATAAGTACTAAAATCTTAATACCATAATAAATCACATTTTCTAATATGTAACTCCAATCAAACTGTAATCCATCTTCAAACATGTTTTGCCTCCTCTTTTGATGATTAACTCTATCATATAAAAATGTAAATCAACACGCAAATGAAAGGCTAGATCCGTTCATCTATTATCAAGAATTAAAAAAATTAAAAAAATTTTTAGAAAATAAGTCGAAAAGGTGGAAATTTATTTCGGATGCCGTTATATTTATACATACGTAAAAAAATAGGGGGTGCATACAAGATGGAAACATTTCAAAAACTGAAAGACTTTTATTGGCCTTTTAAAAAATACTTCTTCTTATCGGTGCTATTCGTTATGTTTGTAGCCGGTATTACGGTAGTGTATCCAATCATTTTACAAATTACGATTGATGATGTGGTTATACCTGGAAACTATCAACTGATTCCGTACTTAGCAGGTGGATTTATATTAATCATGCTTTTGAAAGGGGTTTCCAACTTTCTGCAACAGTATTTAGGTGACTTGTTTGGTGTGAAGGCTGTATATACTTTGCGTGATCAATTGTACAAGAAATTGCAAAGGCTTTCTTTTACTTATTATGATAACGCACGTACTGGTGATCTAATGTCGAGATTAACAATGGATGTAGAAGGTTTCCGTTTTTTCTTAGCAGCAGGTTTTCGTGAACTAATCAGAGTAACGTTATTAATTGTGATCAGCTTAGGGGTAATGTTTTATTATTCTATACCACTAGCATTGGTGACAATGGCTGCTATGCCATTCTTGGCTGTCGTTGTCTATCGCTTTGATAAAAAAGTACACCCGGCATTCCGAAGTGTCCGAAAGTCATTAGGTCGACTAAATACTCGTATTCAAGAGAATGTGAGTGGTATGAATACGGTTAAATCTTTATCGAAAGAAGATTTTGAGATTGAAAGATTCACATCCAATAATGCTAACTATAAAGAAGTTAATATTTTCACGTCTAACATATGGTCGAGATATTTTCCGTTAATGGAGTTTATCGGAAATATTAGTATGGTAGCATTATTAATTTATGGTGGCTACTTAGTGATTAATGGTTCCATACAACTAGGTGAATTGGTTGCTTTCTTTAGTTTGGTAACGTATATTTTAGGGCCATTAATGCATTTAGGTTTTATTGTGAACCAATTTTCACAGGCAAAGGCATCTGGTGAACGACTGTTGGAAATTCTTGAAGCAAAAGAGGATATAGTGGAAGAAGATGACCCGATTATTCCGGAACGCATTAAAGGTCATGTAACTTTTAACAACGTTTCATTAACGTATACGGAAGATGATGATTCTGCATTAAAAAATATTTCGTTTGATGCACCACCAGGAAAAGTAGTAGGTTTGATTGGGCCAACTGGTGCAGGTAAAACAAGTATTACACAATTAATTACGAGGTTTTATGAACCAGAAGAAGGAGAAGTTTTAGTCGATGGGAAACCAACTAGCTCTTATTCTTTAAAATGGTTACGGAGACATATCGGGTTCGTATTGCAAGAATCATTTTTATTCTCTACAACAATTAAAGAGAATATTGCTTACGGTAATCCAGATGCGTCCATGGATGAGATAATTGCTGCTGCAAAACGGGCGCAAGCACATGATTTCATTATGGAGATGCCGAAGGGGTACGATACGTTACTTGGTGAACGTGGTATGGGACTTTCCGGAGGTCAAAAGCAAAGAATCGCAATAGCTCGTGCGATATTAATTGATCCAAGCATTTTAGTATTAGATGATGCAACATCAGCAGTAGATATGGAAACGGAATTTCAGATTCAAAAAGCGCTTAAAGAAGTTATGGATGGTCGGACAACATTTATTATCGCGCATCGTATCTCTTCATTAAAACATGCTGATGAGATTCTTGTATTAGAAGAAGGAGAAATTAAAGAACGTGGCACACATGATCAACTAATTAAACAGCATGGTGCATATCGCCGTATCTACGATATTCAATATCAAGATCGAGACAGTATTATGCATTCTGTTGAATAGAAGGAGGGAATCATAGTGGCGAAGTCGCTGACAGCAAAAGAGATGAAAAAAGACAGTCCCCATTTAAATCGGTTTTATTATCCATTGGACCAGGCGGTGGAAAAGCCTTTTAACTGGAAGCAAATGTGGAGGCTGCTAGTATATTTAAAGCCATACGCCAAAACACTTATGCCGGCTGCAATAGTGGCGATGCTTGTTTCTACTATTGTCAGATTAGTTGTACCAGTGATTATTGGTACATGGGTTATTGATAGGGCAATTGCAGATCAAAACGTTAGTTTACTTACTTATTTAATTATAGGAATTTCAGTGTTATATATATTAAGTTATGTAGCAAACACGTTTCGTATCAGATGGGTCAACATTTTAGGTCAACGAGTAATTCATGATTTACGTAAAAGTTTATTTTCACATGTACAACGTTTATCTCACAACTTTTTTGATAAGAGGTCGGCAGGATCTATACTGGTCCGGATATTAAACGATGTTAACTCTTTACAGGAATTATTTACGAACGGGATTATTAATTTACTAATGGATGTTGTGATGTTGTCAGGTATTATTGTCATCCTGTTTGCATTAAGTCCACCATTAGCATTAGCCGTTCTAATAATTTTACCAATTATGTTCTTTATTTCTACTAAATTAAGAAGAAAGATACGCCGTACGTGGCAGGATGTACGTATTCAAAAATCACGTCTGAATTCACACTTGAACGAAAGTATGCAAGGGATCCGTATTACCCAATCTTTCTCACAGGAAAAAGAAAATACAGAATTCTTTAATGGTGTGAATACAGATAACTATGAAAAAGAACGAATAGCTATGAAGAAGAGTGCATATTTTGGTCCATTTGTAGAGATGAGTAATGCGATTGGTACAGTAATTTTAATTTCATATGGTGCCCATCTCATTATTACAGGAAATATCGAAATTGGTGTGTTTGTATCTTTTGCCTTCTATTTAGGTATGTTCTGGGAACCAATTTCTCGATTAGGACAGATTTACAATCAATTATTGGTAGCAATGGCTTCTTCAGAACGTATTTTTGAGTTTTTAGATGAACAACCAAATGTTGAAGAGAAAAAGCATGCAAAAGCTTTTCATGATATGAAAGGCCATATCGTATTTGATAAAGTACAATTTTCCTATGATGAAGATCGTGTAGCATTACATGAAATTTCATTGGAAATGAAACAAGGTCAGACGGTTGCACTTGTTGGTCATACTGGTTCAGGTAAGTCAACCATTGCGAATTTAATTAGTCGTTTTTATGATCCGACTGAAGGTACTGTTAAGATTGACGGGCATGATCTTCGTGATATGCGATTAGATAGTTTACGAACGAATATATCAGTTGTACTGCAAGATACTTTTATTTTTTCAGGTACAATCATGGAGAATATTCGTTTCGGACGTCCGGAAGCAACAGATGAAGAAGTAATAGAAGCCGCAAAAGTAGTAGGGGCAGATGATTTTATTAAAAGGTTATCCAATGGCTATCAAACAGAAGTAGAAGAGCGGGGTAATATATTGTCTGCTGGTGAAAGACAGTTGTTATCTTTTGCTCGTGCATTATTAGCTGATCCTAGAATCTTAATTTTAGATGAAGCAACAGCTAGTATTGATACGGAAACAGAGGTAAAAATTCAACAAGCACTAAGAAAATTGCTAGAAGGACGTACAGCAATTATGATTGCCCACCGTTTGTCTACGATTAGAGAAGCAGATAATATTATCGTCTTAGAGCATGGTCGTATTTTGGAGCAAGGGAGCCATGATGAATTAATGAAGCAAAAAGGCGAATATTATGATCTTGTAAAATCGCAATTTGAAATGCTAGATGCGTTATAAGAAAAGCGTCTGGAGCAAATGCATCGCCTTTTTCACTTACTAATAGTATAAAAATGGAAACCAGATATTAAATCTGGTTTCTTTTTTGTTTCAATGTGATAAAATGAGTATGATTATAAGTGTTGGAGGAATTTATATGAAACGTGAATTTGCGGTGATTGGTTTAGGTCGATTTGGAGGAAGTATCTGCCGTGAGTTAAGTGCAGATGGTTTAGATGTATTGGCAATTGATATACAAGAGGATAGAATAAAAGAATTTAAAAATATAGCGGCACATGCTGTAATTGCGGATACAACTGATGAAAATGTGTTAAAGGAATTAGGAGTCCGAAATATTGACCATGTTATTGTTGCCATTGGTGATGATATCCAGGCAAGTACACTTACCACATTGATGTTGAAGGAATTAGGAGTCAACAAAATAACCGTTAAAGCTCAAAATGATTATCATGCAAAAATATTAGATAAAATTGGTGCAGATCATGTTGTGCATCCAGAGCGGGACATGGGGAAACGGATTGCACATAGTATTATCTCGACCAATATTTTGGACCATCTGGAATTATCTGATGATCATAGCATTGTGGAGGTAAAAGCAGGGGAGAAAATGAACGGCAAAACCTTGTTGGAATTAGACATTCGTGCGCAGTATGGTTGTAACGTTGTTGCCATTAAAGAAGCTGATGAGAAAGGTATTAATGTCTCTCCGATGGCAACACAAACAATCGAGCGAGATGATATTCTTATTGTTATTGGAGCGGATAAAGACATATCCCGATTTGAAAAGCAATTAGTAGTAGAAGACTAGTTTGTTTATAAGAGTATCTATACTTAAACTTAAAAACCCGTTTCAACTAATAATTGAAACGGGTTTTTTGCTATATTATACTTCCATAATGATTGGTAGGATCATTGGACGACGTTTTGTTTTGTCGTAAAGGAATGGAGCGATTGTATCGGTAATTTCATTTTTGATTTCAGACCACTGTGTAGTCCGGCGTTCCATTACTTTATGCAAATGTTTGGAAACAAGCTTTTGAGCCTCGTTAATTAAGTCTTCAGATTCTCGCATATAGACGAATCCTCTCGATATAATATCTGGGCCTGAAGCAATTTGGAATTCTTTCATATTGATACTTACGACTACAATAACTAATCCTTCCTCGGAAAGGATGCGTCGGTCACGTAATACAATATTACCAATATCTCCAATTCCACTACCGTCTACATAGACTGAGCCAGAAGGAATTTTTCCAGCGATTGCAGCACTATCCTTTCCTAACGCTAATACTTCACCATTATCCATGATAAAGCTATTTTTAGGTGGTATGCCACAGCTTTCTGCTAATTTCGTATGCTCGTTTAACATACGATACTCTCCATGGATCGGCATGAAATATTTTGGTTGAATAAGACGTAGCATCAATTTTTGTTCTTGTTGACCACCATGACCCGAAGTATGGATATCGTTAAGTGGTCCGTGAATAACTTCAGCACCAGCACGGTACAATTGGTTAATAATTCTACTAACACTTAGTGTATTCCCAGGGATTGGTGAGGAAGAGAATACAACTGTGTCACCAGGTATAATCTGAATTTGACGGTGTGTACCGTTAGCGATTCTAGATAATGCAGCCATAGGTTCTCCTTGTGAACCAGTACATAGGATGGTCACTTCGTTAGCAGGAAGTTGGTTTATTTGATGTGCATCGATAAACGTGTTTTTAGGTGCACGAATATATCCGAGCTCTTGTCCAATCTTAATGGAAGCTTCCATGCTTCTTCCGAATACGGCAACTTTACGGTTATGTTTAACGGCTGCTTCAACGACTTGTTGCAAGCGGTGGATGTTTGAAGCGAAAGTGGCAAAAATTAATCTGCCATCCACTCGTGAGAAAATATCATTAATGCTGTCACCAACTACTCGTTCTGATAAAGTAAATCCAGGCACTTCACTGTTCGTACTGTCTGATAATAGACAAAGAACGCCTTCTTTACCGATTTCGGCCATTTTGGCCAAATTGGCAGGTTCACCGACTGGTGTGAAGTCAAATTTAAAATCACCAGTATGAACAATATTTCCTGGAGGTGTTTTTACAACAATACCATAAGAATCGGGAATACTATGTGTCGTTCGAAAGAAGGACACAGCTGTCTTTCTAAACTTAATTACATCATCTTCTTGGAAGCTGTGTAATTTTGTCTTGCGTAATAATCCATGTTCATCCAATTTATTTCGAATAAGGCCAATTGCTAATTTGCCGGCATAAATGGGCACATTTAATTCACGTAGCAAATAAGGTATTCCACCAATATGGTCTTCGTGACCGTGTGTAATGAATAAACCTTTTATTTTATCTTGATTTTGCACAAGGTAGGTGTAATCTGGAATAACATAATCAATTCCCAGTAATTCATCCTCCGGAAATTTAATTCCTGCATCGATAAGAATGATCTCGTCTTGGAATTGAACACCGTATGTGTTTTTCCCAATTTCACCTAAACCTCCCAGAGCAAAAACCGCTGTTTGGTCATTTTTTACAAATTTCATATACTAAGCAGTCTCCACTTTGTAAAAAGGTGATTGTTGTTCATATTCATGGTGTGCCTCACTTAACAATTGGATTAATTCAATATTAATATGCTTACCTTTCAAAGAGTCACGCACTTCTCTTTCAGAAGAAGCTTCGACATATAAACTCTTTGTATGTTCTCGTACAGGTACTTCTGATGCGTTTTCTTGATAAAGTACTTTATAGATCATACTATCTCTCCTTTAGTTGTAAATTGTTTTTTCGATTCTATGGTTTGTTTTGTTGTTTGTACACATCATCAGAATGATTAATAGTAGTTGGTATACGTTTTCTCCGTAAAACTTCCCGCATGCGTCGTTTTAATTTTTCTCTTAAACGTTTTAACATAATTACTGCTCAACTCCTTCCTATCTATGTAGAAAAGAAAAGCAAGTACTCAACGAACCGATCCAATCCCTATTACTATATAGTATAGTATGAATTTCGGAAATTTGAAACAAAAAAGGTTAAAATAAATGAATTATTTTCTAATTTGCTTATTATTTAGGTCTCGAGTATCAATAGCTTTCCTTAGTTTTTACTGAGAAGATTATACTTATGCATTTTCTTCGTGGTATAATCAGTTTGGTTATTTTTAAATTATATATAGAGGAGAATGAATGTGGGACAAAAAGTTGTATTTCTTGATATTGATGGGACAATCTTAAATCATGACAAACAAATTCCAACCGCAACAAAAGAGGCTGTTAAACAACTGCAAGATGCTGGAGTGATTGTATCGATAGCTACTGGAAGAGCACCATTCATGTTTCAAGATATCTTAGAGGAATTAAATATTAAATCGTATATTAGTTTTAATGGCCAGTATGCCGTATATAATGGTGAGGTTATATATCAAAATCCGTTTAGCGCCGATCAACTGGAAGAATTGACAGCATATAGCGTTGATCATAATCATCCACTTGTTTACCAAAGTGTTGATGATATGAAGTCTACTGTGACTGATCATCCGCAAGTTGAGGAAAGTATGGGAAGTTTAAAGCTTAATCATCCATTAATGGATACGGAGTACTATAAAAATCAACCAATCTTTCAAGTTTTATTATTTAGTGAGCCAAAGGAACAACTTATTTATGAAGAGGAATTTCAACAACTACGTTTTGTTAGGTGGCATCCAGTTTCCTGTGATGTTATGCCGAAAAATGGATCAAAGGCTAATGGTATTGAGAAATTTATTGAGGCATTACAAATTAACTGGGAAGATACATATGCTTTTGGCGACGGTTTAAATGATTTAGAAATGATTTCAAAAGTTCATACAGGTGTTGCGATGGGGAATAGTGTACAGCAAGTTAAAGAAGCGGCAACGTTCGTAACTGACGATGTAGATCAAAATGGCCTAAGCAACGCCATGAGGAAATTAGGATTAATCCAATAAACTGTTTCTAATCGGTTACTTCGAAGTAATGCGGACATTTGTTCCTTTATTTGTGACACAACCTTCGTTTTCAGGGTGTCTACGGACATTTATTCCGCTATTCATCGAAAATAGTGCTCATTTAAGTCAAAATGAACTAAATAAGGGATTCAATGTCCGCTAATATTGAAAAACATGTGATTTTCAGTCAAATAACATACTAAATGTCCGCTCAATAAATTTTCATTAGTTCACAGATTTTTGCTAATCTACTTCCGATTTGGTCATAATAAAATCCCGTTTCAATCTTGTTGAAACGGGATTCTTGCGTACGAGTGTTTTATTGATCACACGGCTTAGCGTTTTCCGGAACTGCAAATGGATCTTGTCTATTTATGCGATCATAAAACATCACACCATTTAAATGATCAATTTCATGCTGGAACACAATCGCGGCATAGCCTCTTAATTTAAGCTTCACTTCATTCCCCTCTAAGTCAGTCGCTTTTATTGTAACCTTTTGATAACGAGGAACATACCCTGGCACTTCTCTATCAACGGATAGGCAACCCTCACCACCAGATAAGTATGTTTCCGCAACAGAATGACTGATAATTTTCGGATTAAATAATCCATAGCTGTATTCTTTGTCATCAAAGTCTCGAAAGTGAACAGCAATCATTCTTTTAGATATGCCAATTTGTGGTGCTGCTAAGCCAACACCAGCTCGCAGGTCATATTTTGTAGCGATCTCCTCATCTTGACTATTCTTTAAGAACTGTAGCATTTCTTCCAATGTATTTTTCTCTTCTTCAGTTGGTGGCAGTTCTACTTCTTTTGCCACTTGTGTTAAAACAGGGTTTCCCTCTCTAACTATATCTTTCATCGTAATCATTGACATACACCTCTTCATAAATATTCGTATTATCTATCATAACGAAAAATGAGTAAAAAATATAGAATTCTACTATGCAATTTTAACTTTTGTACAAAAGCAAAGGTTTTTTATGTTATAATAAATGGGCTTATAATAATTTTTGTAGTTGCTTTAGGAGGATTTAGGGAATATGAGAAGATTATTACTAATCGGCTTTTTGCTTACACTAGTATTAGTGGGATGTAGTGGAGAAACTGTCGCTAATGACATGTATGAACATTTAGAAGAAACAGTAGAATTAGAACGAACATTTGTTGAACAACAAGAACCATTCACAGCACTGGAAAAAGAAGAACAAGAACTATATAACGAAATTATCGAATTGACTGCTGATGAAATGGATGAAATTACATCATTGTCAGAACAAGCAATTGATACAATTGAAGAACGAAAAGAATTACTTCAAACTGAATTAGAAAGTATGCAAGGAGCAGAAGAAGAATTTTCTCAAGTTAAAGAGTATGTGGATGATTTAGACGAAGAACCTAAAGAAAAAGCTGAAGAAATGATCCAAACGATGGATCAACGATATGATGTTTATCAACAATTAAATGAAGCATATTTAAACTCTTTAGATCAAGATAAAATTTTATATGAGTTATTTATGGACGAAGAACTTACAGAAGAAGAACTTCGTGAACAAATTGATACAGTAAACCAATCATATGATGAAGTAATGGAATTGAATACGGAATTTAATGAACTGACAGATACATACAATCAGCTTAAAGAAGATTTTTATAAAGCAGCTGATTTGAATGTCGTATATGAGTAAAGCTTTCGATTTTTTCGGAAGCTTTTTTTGTTGTTTTAAAAAGTAACAATAATAGTACAGATAAAGAAAGTTTATGAAACAGATTTTGTAAAAGCGCTTTAATAAATGCGACGATACGATTTTAAAAGGGTAGAATAAAAATGTAATTAAATCTTGCAAAGTGTTTGACCAACAGAGTTCAATAAGCTAAACTATACATGTGTAAAAATTGTACCAGTAATTTAAGTCGATTCTTATGTAACAGTTTATTTATTACATAGGCAGATTATTTTTTGTCCTAAAGGGTATAGCAATAATAATGACTTTGGTACAGATTTTTTAATCTTTTGGGAAAGCTAATTTTGATAAATTTAAATTAGGCTATAAAGGAAAGGAAGAGGTGAATTCTTTTGAAACGTACTTTAGAAAATATTGAAGAACAGTTTGAAACGTTTCAAATTCTGAATGAAGAAGGTAAAATCGTAAACGAAGATGCTATGCCTGATCTTTCAGATGAAGAGTTAAAAGAAATGATGTATCGCATGGTGTATACGCGAATTCTTGATCAACGTTCGATTGCGTTAAACCGTCAAGGGCGTTTAGGATTCTATGCACCGACAGCAGGACAAGAGGCATCACAATTAGGAACACAGTTTGCACTGGAAAAAGAAGACTTTATTTTACCTGGTTATCGTGATGTACCTCAATTAATTTGGCATGGACTGCCTCTTTATCAAGCATTTTTATTTTCTCGTGGTCACTATCACGGAAATCAAATGCCAGAAGGAGTTAATGCGTTAAGTCCACAAATTATTATTGGTGCACAATATACACAAGCTGCTGGTGTTGCATTAGGTATGAAAAAACGTGGTAAAAAGTCAGTAGCTATTACTTACACTGGTGACGGTGGTACATCTCAAGGGGATTTCTATGAAGGAATCAACTTTGCGGGTGCGTATCAAGCTCCAGCTATTTTTGTTGTGCAAAACAACCATTTTGCAATTTCAGTACCAGTTGAAAAGCAAACTGCTGCTGATACATTAGCTCAAAAAGCAGTAGCTGCTGGAATTGAAGGGATACAGGTAGACGGTATGGATGTTCTAGCTGTATATGCAGCGACAAAAGATGCAAGAGATCGTGCAGTTAATGGTGAAGGTCCGACATTAATTGAAACATTAACATATCGTTATGGTCCTCACACAATGGCTGGTGACGATCCTACTCGATATCGTACGGAAGATATGGATAATGAATGGGAGAAGAAAGACCCAATCGTTCGTTTCCGTAAATTCCTAGAAGAAAAGGGCTTATGGTCTGAAGAAGAAGAAAATGAAGTAATCGAAAAAGCTAAAGAAGAAATCAAAGCAGCGATTAAGAAAACAGATGAACAACCAAAACAAAAAGTTACTGATCTAATCGGTAATATGTATGAAGAACTTCCAGCTCACTTGCAGGAACAAATGGAAGAATATAAAGCAAAGGAGTCGAAGTAAATCATGGCTCAAATGACAATGATCCAAGCAATTACTGATGCTTTAAGAGTAGAATTAAAAAATGATGAAAATGTGCTTGTATACGGAGAAGATGTTGGTCAAAACGGCGGAGTTTTCCGTGCAACAGAAGGTTTACAAAAAGAATTTGGTGAAGATCGTGTGTTTGATACACCATTAGCTGAATCAGGAATCGCTGGTATTTCCATTGGTCTTGCAACTCAAGGCTTCCGTCCGGTACCAGAGATTCAATTCTTTGGTTTCGTGTATGAAGCAATGGATGCTATTAATGGTCAAATGGCACGTTTACGTTACCGCTCTGGTAATACACAAACGGCTCCAATTACGATTCGTTCACCATTTGGTGGTGGTGTGCATACACCGGAGCTTCACGCTGACTCTTTAGAAGGTCTGATTGCACAACAACCAGGTATGAAAGTAGTTATTCCATCTGGTCCTTATGATGCAAAAGGTCTTTTAATTCAATCTATCCGTGACAATGATCCGGTAGTATTTTTAGAGCACATGAAACTTTACCGTTCATTCCGTGAAGAAGTACCTGAGGAAGGCTACACACTCGAACTAGGTAAAGCAAATGTTGTACGTGAAGGAAAAGATGTAACATTAATCGCATATGGAGCAATGGTACACTCTTCATTAAAAGCAGCTGAAGAACTAGAAAAAGACGGCATTGATGCAGAAGTAATTGACTTACGTACGGTTATGCCTGTTGACTTCGATACCATTATTAAATCAGTAGAGAAAACTAACCGCGTAGTGATGGTACAAGAAGCGCAACGTCAAGCAGGTATTGCTTCTTATGTAGTATCTAATGTCCAAGAACGAGCTATACTACACTTAGAAGCACCTATCCTTACAGTGGCTGCTCCTGATACAGTATATGCTTTCACACAAGCAGAAGAAGTTTGGTTACCAAACTATAACGATATTATCGAAAAAGTAAATAAAGTCATTAATTTTTAAGCAATAAAATCGAGACGGGAGGTCATTTGAATGGCTTTTGAATTTAAATTGCCTGATATTGGTGAAGGTATCCATGAAGGTGAAATTGTAAAATGGTTTGTAAAAGCTGGTGAAGAGATAAAAGAAGACGACGTAATTTGTGAAGTACAAAACGATAAAGCAGTTGTTGAAATTCCTTCTCCAGTAGAGGGTACGGTTAAAGAAGTACATTTTGATGAAGGTTCCGTTGCGACAGTAGGTGAAACTATTATTACTATCGATGCTGAAGGATATGAAGATGAAGGATCAGCAGATGATGGTGACAAAGCTGAAGCAAAAGATGAACCAAAAGAAGAGAAAAAAGAAGAAACAAAAGATGAAAGTGCGGCTAAAGAAGAAAAACAAGAGCCAGCAGCTAAAGATCCGAACAACCGCGTAATTGCGATGCCTTCTGTTCGTAAATATGCACGTGATAACAATGTTAATATCGCAGAGGTACAAGGGACTGGAAAAAATAATCGAGTATTAAAAGAAGATATTGATACTTTCTTAAATGGCGATCAAAAATCAGCAGATGTAGCAGCTGAAAATCAAGCTAGTGAAGAACCAGCTCAAACTTCTACTCAAACAGTTCCTGAAGGTGAATTCCCTGAAACTCGCGAGAAGATGAGCGGAATCCGAAAAGCAATTGCGAATGCAATGGTTAATTCTAAACATAAAGCACCACATGTTACATTACATGATGAAGTTGATGTAACTGAATTGGTTGCTCACCGTAAGAAATTTAAACCAATTGCAGCAGAACAAGAAATTAAGCTTACTTACTTACCATATGTAGTAAAAGCTTTAACTTCTGCATTATCTAAATATCCGATTTTAAATGCTTCTATTGATGATGATACAGATGAAATCATTCATAAGCATTATTACAACATTGGTATTGCAGCTGACACAGAGAAAGGTTTACTTGTACCTGTAGTGAAAAATGCTGATTCTAAATCGATTTTTGCTATTTCCAGTGAAATTAATGAACTTGCAGGAAAAGCAAGAGATGGAAAGCTTGCTCCTAACGAAATGAAAGGTGCTTCTTGTACTATTTCTAATATCGGTTCAGCTGGTGGACAATGGTTTACACCTGTCATCAACTATCCTGAGGCAGCAATCTTAGGAATTGGACGTATCGCTGAAAAACCAGTTGTACGTGACGGTGAAATTGTCGTTGCGCCTGTACTAGCATTATCATTAAGTTTTGACCACAGAATTGTTGATGGTGCAACAGCACAGTTAGCATTAAATCAAATTAAACGTCTGTTAGAAGACCCACAATTAATTATGATGGAGGGGTAAACAAATGGTAGTAGGAGATTTTCCGGTAGAATTAGATACTCTTGTAGTTGGTGCTGGTCCTGGGGGATATGTTGCAGCAATTCGTGCAGCACAAACTGGACAAAAAGTAACGGTAGTTGAAAAAGGTACTCTTGGTGGTGTATGTCTTAACGTTGGATGTATCCCATCAAAAGCCTTAATCGAAGCAGGTCACCGTTATGATCACGCTCAAGGTGATGAATCACTAGGGATTAAAGCAGAAAATGTTTCTGTAGATTTTTCCAAAGTACAAGAATGGAAAGGCTCAGTTGTTAAAAAACTAACTGGCGGTGTTGAAGGGTTATTAAAAGGAAATAAAGTAGATATCGTCAATGGTGAAGTTTACTTTGTTGATAAAAATACAGTGAAAGTAATGGATGACAAAAACTCTCAAACATATACTTTTAAAAACTGTATTATTGCAACAGGCTCTCGTCCAATCGAATTACCAACATTTAAGTTCTCTGATCGTGTATTAGATTCTACTGGTGCACTTAATTTGCAAGAAGTTCCTAAGAAACTTGTTGTTATCGGTGGAGGTTATGTTGGTACTGAATTAGGTAGCGCCTATGCTAACTTTGGTACAGAAGTAACGATCTTAGAAGGTATGAAAGATATCTTAGGTGGATTCGAAAAACAAATGAGTGCCCTTGTTAAAAAGAATTTGAAATCTAAAGGTGCAACAATTGTTACAGAAGCAATGGCCCAAGGTGTAGAAGAAACAAAAGACGGTGTGAAAGTTACGTATGAAGTGAAAGGTAAAACAGAAACTGTTGAAGCGGATTACGTATTAGTAACAGTTGGACGTAAACCTAACACTGATGAACTTGGTTTAGAGCAAGTTGGTATCGAAATGGAAGATAAAGGTCTTATCAAAATTGATGAGCAATGTCGTACAAATATAGATAACATTTATGCGATTGGTGATATTGTTCCTGGACCACCACTTGCACACAAAGCTTCTTATGAAGGTAAAATTGCAGCTGAAGCAATTGCTGGGGAAAATGCAGTAATTGACTATAACGCAATCCCTGCAGTTGTATTCTCTGATCCAGAATTAGCTACTGTTGGTTATTCTGAAGAGGAAGCAAAAGAAGCAGGTTACGATGTAAAAGCATCGAAATTCCCATTTGCAGCAAATGGTCGTGCATTATCATTGAATGCTTCTGATGGATTTATGAAGCTTGTTACTCGCAAAGATGATGATTTAATTATTGGTGCACAAATTGCTGGTCCAAACGCTAGTGATATGATTTCTGAGCTCGGACTTGCTATTGAAGCTGGTATGACAGCAGAAGATCTTGCTCTAACAATCCATGCTCACCCTACTTTAGGTGAGATCACAATGGAAGCAGCAGAGGTTGCTATCGGTACACCAATTCATATTGTAAAATAATAAGTGAACAAAAGGAGTCTGCTATGGCAGGCTCCTTTTTAAAACAAAGAAAATGCAAAAAATCCATATACTGTGAAATAACGTAGATATGGAAAAGAGATATCCCCGGAAGCGCCGATCTGTTCCGAGGAAATAGGCTTCTCTTCCAGGGAAAAGATCTTCTCTTCCGAGGATAAACGACCATATCCAGGGAAGAGAAGGGCATATCCCCGGAACAGCAAAGGATATCCAGGGAAGAGAAAGAGGTATCCTTGGAACAGAAAGAGATATCCCTGGAAGAGAAGTCCTGTTAACTTCGCAGTTTATATCTACTGCGAAGTAGTGGCATTGTCTGGTTGTCTTATTAATTTGAAATGGAGGAATTTTCGTTGGTTAAAAAAAGTATCTTTACATTGCTGTTAGGGATATTACTCATTTTGGGTGCATGTAGTGATAATATGAATGATGAAAATGAAGTAGCTGAGGGAGAAGAAGCTAATACCGAAGAGACATCAACCGATCAAACAGAAAAAGAGAATGAAGGAGAGGAAGAGCCACCGGTTACAGAAGATAATGAAGACAATAAGACTCAAGATGAAAAAAATATAGAAGAAGAAGCAGTACAAGAAATAACGGAACCATTGTATAAAATCGACGATAACTGGAATGTAGTACCTCTAGATGAAGGTACAAACGAGAAGGTAGTGTTACTTACCATTGATGATGCTCCAGAAAAATATGCGTTAGAAATGGCTCAAACATTAAAGAAACTAGAAGCACCAGCTATTTTTTTCGTAAATGGTCATTTCTTAGAAACTGATGAAAAAAAAGAACAATTACGTCAAATTCATGAGATGGGATTTGCAATTGGTAACCATACATATCATCATCAAAAATTATCAGATGTTGATGAGGAAACACAAAAACAAGAAATAATGGAGTTAAACGATCTTATTGAAGAAATAACTGGACAAAAACCAAAATTTTTCCGAGCACCACACGGGGAAAATACTGATTATGCTACATCTTTAGTAGAGGAAGAAGGTATGCTTCTCATGAATTGGACATATGGATATGATTATTTTGAGCCATATATGGATGCTGAAAAACTCAAAGAAGCTATGATTTCAGGTGAAGCTCCCGAAATTGAAATCTCGTATTCGCTCTTAAAACCTGGTGCCAATTTATTAATGCATGACAGAGAATGGACTGCGGCTGCATTAGAAGATATTGTAAAAGGTTTGCGGGATAAAGGCTACGAATTCGTAGATCCAATGACATTACAAGTTCCGGAGTAATCGAACTTTTCCAATCTTCCAATAGTCTAAAAACACCTTCGAATAGTTGAAAAACTATCTCGAAGGTGTTTTTTAGTGTTTTCGAGATAAAGCTAGCCATGGAGAATGAGTAACTAAGCTCAACATTTGCCTATTGACACGAATAGATAAATACATTATTATTTATTGAGTAATAAATAAATAATCTACATAAGGATGATTAAATGACACCAAAGAAAGATAAAAAAGAAATCATTATTGATAACGCTGTAGCAGTATTTGCGGAAAAGGGGTATTATAAAGCAACAACTGCAATGGTTGCCAAAGCTGCAGGGGTGACGCAGCCATATGTATTTCACTTTTTTAAAAACAAGGAAGAACTATTTAAAGCAGTTATTGACCGTGCTTTCACTAGAATTTACGATACGTTTTCAGAAGTTCAAGCTCCTAATGATAAATTAATTGAAACGATGGGGTATGCGTTTGAACAAATCATTCAGACACACCGTGATGAGGTTTTGATGGTTATGCAAGCACATGCAATTGCGGAAACGGGAATTCGTGAACACGTTAAACAGCTTTTCCTTACTATTTTTGAATCCTTGACACTAAAATTCGAAAATGCTGGTATTCCGAATGCAAAACAGACAGCATCTCAATTTATAGGAACTGGTTTACTTATTACTGTTGCAGAAGTGTTGGATTTACCACAATTATTCCATAAAGATGATCATATGTAAAAAGGAGTACTAAAGCTTTTTTTTATACCAATATTTATTAATCAATAAATTAATGTTGGTGTAATAATAACCTATTCGAAAGAAGGGATCATTACATGTTAAAATTTATGAAGTTTAACCGATTTGGAAAAGCGCCGTCGGTAAAACTGTTTGAAGGTGAACGTTGGCTTGTTATTACAGGCTTATTTGGATTTATACTTGCATTAGGTATTGCCTTTTTAATTCTTTTTCAGGGACATATTAGATTACCGGAAGGCAATATGAAGGATGCATTTTCCTTTAATGCAGCACTTGGTATTTTTATACTATCAATAGCTGCAATTTTACCTCTTGCTAGATTTAGTGATCGAAAAAGGAAAGTAGTACGATGGTTGTTTATTGTGACGAGCATTTATGGATATGTCATTGAAACCATTCAGAACTATAGAGGAATTAATCCACGCTTTTCACGCATAGGTACGGAAATCGATATGGTTGCAGGCCTTTTATTCGGGATTAATTCTTTAGTACTGGTAGTCTTAGCGATCATACTAATGATTCATTTCTTTCGAATAAAACCTCCTTATGAAAGACCATTACTCTTAGTTGGGATTCGTTATGCCTTTCTTTCTGTTTTTGCAGCCAATGTCGCTGGAATATGGATGATTTTACTTCAAGACCGACTTACAGGTGATGCAGGTAATCTCATTGTACTCCACGGTCTAGGATTTCATGCATTGCAAACATTAATTTTACCCGCTTGGTTTTTAGAGAACACGCAGGTTAAAGACCAGATCAAAAATAGACTAATCCATTCAGGCGGTATTGCTTGGTTACTTATGATTTTACTTATTGGGATTCAAACTGGCTTAGGCCGCTCTGTATTCGAGTTAACAATTTTGCCTATCATGGCAAGTGTTACATTATTCATTTGGCTAGGTTCAGTAATCAGTACACTCGTGTTTTTTATGAAACCAAAAAGCGATAACAACCTATCAATAGATCAAGCAACTGCTACTCAACAGAATAGGTAGATCAAAGCAAAAACGAACTGCCTCTTGTCAAGTGAACAGGGGGCAGTTCGAATTATTTGCTTATTTAAAAGCCACGCGTTCTTTCAGTACACGAACAGTTGCTAATGTTTCATCCTCTAACCCTTGAACTGGTAATCCTGAATTAATATTTTCGGAAATATATTCTAGGTTTTCTTCGGAAATGATCTCACCTGGAATAAAAATTGGAATTCCAGGAGGGTAGACCATTATTGATTCTGCACTAATTCTGCCAGCAGATTCTTGTAAAGGTATTACCTCATATTCTGCGTAAAATGCATCTCTGGGGCTGACTGCCAGAAGAGGGATTTCTGCGATGGAAACTTTAATTTCTTGTAGGTTCGCACCGTCTTGATAATGTTGAGATAATTGTTTTAAAGCATTTAATATATATTCTAGATCTTCCTTGCTATCAGCAGGTGTTAAAATACATAATATGTTATACATATCCGATAATTCAACTTCTATCTGATAGTTTTCCCTTAACCATACTTCTGCATCATGTCCTGTAATCCCTAAATTTTTAACGGAAATAATAATCTTTGTCGGATCATAATCAAAGGTTGCTTCTGTACCTAAAAGTTCCCCTCCTGGACTATATAGATGAGGGATTTGATTAATTTCGTTTCTAGCAAACTCGGCATATTTTAATGTTTGGGTAAGCAACTCTGTTCCATGTTGATATAAATACTTCCTCGCTACATCTAATGATGCTAGGAGAATGTATGATGTAGAAGTTGTAGTCAACATGGACATAACGGTTTGGACGCGATCGTGATTTACCAGTCCGTCTTTGACATTAAGTACAGAGCTTTGGGTAAGGGATCCACCTAACTTGTGGACGCTAGTAGCTGCCATATCTGCACCGGCCTGCATTGCTGATAAAGGAAGTTTGTCATGAAAATGAATATGCACACCATGGGCTTCATCAACTAACACAGGTATATGAAATTGATGAGCAATATTTACAATTTGTTTTAAGTCAGCAGCGATACCGAAATAAGTAGGATTAATAACAAGGACAGCCTTTGCATCTGGATGTGCATGTAATGCTTTTGCAACTGCATTTGGTGTTATGCCATGCGAAATACCCAATGTATGATCTAATTCAGGGTGAATAAATATGGGTATTGCACCGGAAAAAATAATAGCAGACGATACGGATTTGTGAATATTCCTTGGGACGATAATTTTATCACCAGGGTTACACACACTAAGAATCATCGTCATAATTGCACCACTTGTTCCTTGTACGGAAAAGAAGGTATGATCAGCTCCAAAGGCACTTGCTGCTAATTGTTGTGCTTCCTTGATTATCCCTCTCGGGTGGTGCAAATCATCTAAAGGCTCTATATTAATTAAATCGATAGCGAGTGTATTGTATCCGATAAACTCTTGAAATGTAGGCTCCATTCCTTTACCAGCTTTATGTCCAGGTATATGGAATGCTTTCGGGTCTTTCTTTATATGTTGTAGTAATCCACTAAAAAGTGGAGTTGCATTCTGATTCATGCTTAGTATAGTGCTCCTTTACCATTTGAAATATAAAGCAAATGGTATTATAGCAAATCCATCGCTGAATAGCTAGTTTTATCGCTATACTTTCTAAAATGAACATGTTAAAATACGGGCGAATCCAAACGTGAGGTGTTGTAAATGAATTATAGTTATCCTATTGATGAAACATGGACAACAGAGGAAATAGTTGATGTCGTTAATTATTTTTCATTAATTGAAAAAGCTTATGAAAAAGGGGTAGAAAAGCAAGATTTAGTAGCAGCATATAATCGGTACAAAGAAATCGTCCCATCTAAAAGTGAAGAAAAACAATTAGATAAACAATTTGAAAAACAGTCCGGTTATGTTCCTTTCCGTGTGATCAAAAAAGCAAAAGACTTATCTTCAAAAGATATTATAAAAATGTAACAGTCAATGTTGGCGGAAAGATAGCGATAGAACAGTTGCACACCTAGACTACATGATGGTGCTAAAAAGACTGCATATCTTTCCGCAACTTGCTGTGTTTTAATTAAAGATCCATAGAAGAGCGATATAAAGGTGCTAATGTTTGTACCGTATCTTTAATCGTCTTAATAAGCTTATCTCCATCCTGTAAAAGAGGATCAGTTGCTTCAATTCTGCGTCCGATTAGAAATTCACCTTTTTTAACTTTTTTAAAGCGCTCCAGCCCTTCTTGTAAGTCAGTTTCGGAAAGGAGGGTGGCTTCATTCTTCATATGATCGAGTGAAATATGGTAGTTCTCAGGGACAGATTCTTTAATATCGTCTATTTCATTTAAGAATTTCTCCGCAATGTCACTTTTATGTGGTAATTCATAAATAAATGCTAACCAGATGAAGAGATGATCATCCCATAAACCAACTTGAAAATGAGGATGTTTCTTATATCCGCGCTTATTATGACAATATGCTGACCAAGTATCTTTAGGCGGATTGACTGTGCGTCTCGCATGTTTGGCAATGTGTAAATGCATTTCACGTCCAGCTAATTTATTTAAGTCTTCTTTGATTTCTTCGTAAATACTTTTGAACTTAGGTTGAATGCGTTCTTGAATTGCTTCCATTCTTTCATCAAGACCCTCGATTTGGAATGTTTTAAAATCTTTTTGTTCGAATCCATTAAATGCCATTTTGTTCACCTTTCTATTTAATTAGTATCATTTTAATATTATATTAATTATTATTTATTTGCAAAGAAATAGTATACATTTTTAAATTAATTGAATATTTGCTAAAATAGTAATTACCCTAAGGAGAAATGGAGGAAGGTTGATGGATGCAGCCACTCGGCAACTAATTTTTGAGGATGCAAGAAAATGGGTTTATCAAGCTGGTAAACAAATTCGTGATCAAATAGATGATCCATATCAAATTGATACAAAATCAGATGCGAATGACCTTGTAACTGCAGTAGATCGTTCAACAGAGCAGTTTTTTACTGAGAAAATAAGAGAAAAATATCCTACTCATTCTATCGTTGGTGAAGAAGGATATGGTGATAAAGTAGAATCGTTAGATGGGACCTTATGGATTATTGACCCTATTGATGGTACGATGAATTTTGTCCATCAAAAACGGAACTTTGCCATTTCGATTGGAATTTTTCATGAAGGTGTTGGAGAAATTGGTCTTATTTATAATGTGATGGAAGACGTACTGTACAGTGGAAAAAAAGGTGAAGGTGCCTACCGCAATCAAGACAAGCTTCCACCACTAGGTGAACAGGTTAACTTAGAAACAAGTATCATAGCATTAAATAGCTCCTTAGCTTGTGAGAATAAACGAATTAATGAAAAGAAAGTACAGCAATTAATTAAAGATAGTCGTGGAACAAGATCATATGGATCTGCAGCATTAGAATTTGCCTTTGTAGCAGAAGGTATAGTTGACGCTTATTTAACGATGAGGTTAGCGCCATGGGATTTTGCAGCAGGCTTAATTCTGGTAGAAGAAGTAGGCGGGGTTACGATCCAAGCAAACGGAAAACCTGTAAATCTTTTAGAGAAAAATACGATATTAACTTGCAATAGTAAAATTAAGCAACAGTTACTGGATGAATATATTGAATTTAAATAAATGTAAATACTAGCAGTCTTAGGATTGCTAGTATTTTTAACTGGTTTCTTTTTTCTTTAGTGATATACCGTATCCCATTAGCGCAAACCCAACTAGAAAAGCAATGACGATAAACCAAATGTTGCGAAGGGCTACACCAACTCCGGCAGCAGAAAATGCCAAGATTACACATAATGCTAAAAGAAATTTGGAAAGCTGAAAATTCATTATGTCACCTCAATTAATTAGTTTAGTTGTTATTCTTAGCATATCATATCTTTAATAGAAATTGTATTTATCAAGGGATTAAAGTATAATAGATTTTGTTTGAATGTAGAATTTTGGAGGTTTCACATGCAAAGAGAAACAGTAATTCAAGTACCTGACAATCTATGGCCAGTGGCTGATTTTTTCATGAGAGACTTAGGTGGGGAAGTAAATGTAGCGGACGAAGGGGAGATGGCTACCTTAATTAGAGGATTTATACTACTTTACTTAACAGTTGTTATTTTCGCTATATTCGCGTATAAGTTTGGTTTTGCCAAAAAACTTTCGCCACTTAAATCACTCGTTATCTATATCTTATTAATTATTGGGACATTCTTTTTGACATTAATATTTGGTCTAAATCTTCCATTAGCAGAAAGTTTATTCATTATCGCAGTAGTAATGGGAGTTTATCGTTTAAGGCTCTCTCAAGAACGAAAACAACATAAAAACAAAAAAGCTGAGCAATAGAAGAATTGCTCAGCTTTTGTATATCTATATATCAATATGAATCTGAAGAGAGAAACGTCCTCTGAAAATGGAATGCATGTCTATTTCTAAGTTGCAGTTAAAGCTAAAATTGATGAACATCTTTCATATTAAAGTTCACCAGAATAATTGTCACTTTATTGATGACTGGTTCATGATAAATACTGGTCTTGTACTTCTTTTTTTCGATAAAGTTTAAAATTACCAGTTTTGTGCCTTTTGATCGTATTTTCTTCAATACGTTCATCGCACTCAGGGCACAAATAGGTGTGAATTAGTCGATTACGCAATTTCTTAGCTTTAGGACAATCATTATCTATTTTATTTATTTTATCGCAAATTACACATTTTACTCGCATTGTTTCACCTCAAATATAAACAAATACCTATTTCTGAATATTGTAACACAAATTTCACAATTTTCATATTACACCTATTTGTTAGTGGCTAAGGTCTACTTTTTTTAAAAAGATAAGACGTAATATATCAGTGCAGATGTCTAGCTCCGAGATTCGCTTTTCTCAGTAATTCCTTTATTTCAGTTGATTAGTTATAGCCGCTACATTTTAAGCGGGCGCTCTGCGTTTTTCTTACATCAGTTAACGTATAAAAAAGATGTTTTAACTAGTGGTGACTGGGTATAGCTATAGTAAAGTAGAAATGCGAAAGGGTGATGAAGGTGCGGAAAAGAAGCATAGTAGGAATGATAGGTGCAGCTGGGGTTGCTACCTCTATATCTTTAGTGTTAATGGATAAGTCTAAAAGACAGAGCCTTATGAATAAATGGAATGATTGGAAGAATGCTATGCAAATGAATGATTCTCATTTACCAATTGAAGAAGCTGGAGACCCAGGGAAAGATAATTTAGAAAATGCAGATATGGTTGCAGAGGGATCTCAGTTTGGAGTTCACTATTATAATAAAGTAAGACAGTAAGAAGAGAATGGAACATGAAGTCACATACAGTAATAAAAATAACCGCATGAAATTCTATTATAAATTCGAATTCATGCGGTTTATTCCGTTTAGTTTTATAATTTAACGATTTTTTTGATGGTTAGACTGTTCTTCCTTAATTTCTTCAAGCTGTTCTTGTTCATTTCCTTCCATTATTTGCTTGTTTAAATCTTCATTTTTCGACTGATTTTCGTTCAGAGGTAATTCGGGCATCCAGCGGCCGGTAATGTTAGCCAGTTCTTCTGTAATAGCTTCAATTGGGTGACCTTCCTGGATTTTTTGCCCCATACCTTGTATTCGTTCATGTAAGTCAGCATCAGCTACGATAATTGCTTTTCTTCCGAATGGATCATGTTCTAATGCTTCCAAAACAGAGAACTTGATTGAACCTACATGTGAACGATCTAAATCTTCATCGACATCAATGCTGACGATAACACCACGATTTGTGATTAGAGCAGATGCATCATTTACATTCGGTACCTCACTTGCCAAATTGGCCAAATATTGTGCTTTTTCTTGATTATCCATATCATCTGTCGTTGATGGATCGGAGTTCTTTACTTGAACTTGTCCAAAGTCATCCGAATTTTGAGCGAATTTATTCTCCTGTACATCTTGCTGACAACCAATCAAAACAGCTACAAAACACAATATATAAATGTACTTCATAAAAAAATCCCTCCTTCTTCTTTGTATATTTTTTGTTGAAATTAATAAAATATACTTGGAAGAAGAAGAAAGGACGTACAATATATATTATCTTAGTTCAATAACCTTAATTCCTTTTATCGGATCATCTTGATTTGAACCATCCCCATAATATAAATATGCAGGACCATGTTCTTTTATTTGTTTACCATCAATAGAAAATAATAAAAACGATTCCAATAATTCACCATATGTAATTGTATGTTCCTTATTATCTGAAGTTTTTAATATTGCTTCGGAAACTTTTTTATCTACTTCAGCATTTTCAACGAATTCTTGAATAGGCATAAGATAGGAATGTTCTAATAATTCCTTTTTATTATACTTTTTTATACTATGATTGACAGGTGGCTTATTTGATTTACTATTGGATTCGATGACATCTTCATTTGGAACAGTAGATGGTGTAAATGCCTCTTCTAATTTTACTTTTCTGTCATCGAAAATCCATACACTTGGATCTAGTGTTATAGGATATTTCACCTTTCCCTTAATTTGAATGATCACTTTACTTCACCTCTTTATTTTTACGTTACTTCTTAGGATAGCAAACAATCAGGGAAAATGCATTCCACATCCATTATTCTATTATCTTAATACATATTTAAATTATCGCGAATATATATAATAGTAGTAATCTTGCATTTTTGTCTTTTTCACGATAATATTAACTGTAGAAGTTTTAATACGGAGGGGATTTAGTTGATACCTGAAGTGGCTTTAAGTAAAGAAGAGCAAGCCTATGCCCTTCTAAAGGCTGATGCGGATAAAATTTTACAATTAATAAAAGTTCAGATAGATAACTTAACGATGCCACAGTGCCCTTTATATGAAGAAGTATTGGATACACAAATGTTTGGTTTATCTAGAGAAATAGATTTTGCTGTGAGGCTACATTTAATAAGAGAAGAAGATGGAAAAGCATTATTAGAAAATCTTGAAAGACAGCTAAATGTTTTACATGAGGCATCACAGAAAGCATAATGTTTTAACACGTAAAAACTTTGCCAGACTAGGCAAGGTTTTTGTATTTAAAGCAGATTTTATCCTGATGCCAGTCTTCTCTAAGCCCTAATTTCAACTATAAAGTTCCATAAGCGGGTGTTAAGAGTGCTTATAACTTAATAAGTTTCGCTAATGAGTAATAGTGGTAATTCCACCACTGTTTATATTCTAACTTTATATAAAATGTCCTATGTTAAAATCGTACTTGATTATGATAGAATGAGAGTAATAATATATAAGATTCTGAGGTAATCGTTATGAAACAAAAAACTAAAACGTTTGACTTTTTATTAATGATATCGCCATTATTGTTAGCTGGTTTCGGTGTAGTTATGGTGTATAGTGCGAGTATGGTAACATCAGTAATAGTGAGGGAAGATCCTGCTTATTCTTTAGCATTAAGACAAGCTATGTATTTGCTTATTGGATTGGCTTTTTTCCTATTTGCTAGCTATTTTAAATACACTTTGTACCTCAAGTTAACGAAGTGGATTGTTCTTTTAATGTTTATAAGTCTTATCTGGGTAGAATTGTTCGGGGACACTTTAAATAATGCAAAATCCTGGGTGGCGATTGGTCCGTTTTCCGTACAACCAGCAGAATTCGTCAAAATTGGTTTAATTATTTACTTGGCTGCCATTTATACAAAGAAACTCAATTACATAGACGATTTTTTTAAAGCTGTTATACCACCATTAATTATTACTAGTGCTTTAACAGCATTAATTATCAAGCAACCTGATGTAGGTACTGCGGCTATTGTTTTCGCTATAGCATGTACAGTTATATTTAGTTCGGGAATAAAGTTTAAACATTTATCGTTATTGATACTCACTGGTTTGATTGTGTTAAGTGCAGTTGGGTTTCATATGGCATCTGATGAAAGAATATCGAGGTTCACCGGTGCTTATCATCCATTTGAAGATATTGCTGGGGATGGATACCAGCTTATACAATCATACATAGCGATTGGTACAGGTGGATTGTCAGGTGTGGGAATAGGGCAGGGGATTCAGAAATTAGGCTATTTAACTCAAGCCGAAAGTGATTTTATTATGGCCGTTATTGCTGAGGAACTAGGTCTATTCGGTGTGTTGTTTGTACTGGTCAACTTAAGTATTATTGTCATCAGAGGATTATTTATTGCTAAGAAGTGTGAGAATCCTTTTGGTACTTTGTTAGCAATCGGCATTTCTTCCATGGTTGGTATACAAGCTGTAGTTAACTTAGGGGCTATTAGTGGGTTATTACCGATAACTGGTGTACCTTTACCATTCGTAAGTGCAGGAGGCTCATCACTAGTTATGTTATTATTCTCTGTCGGTATTTTAAATAATATTGCTCGTCATGTGAACTACCAAAGATTTAATGAGGAAACAACTGAAACGGAAGAAACTAAGCTCGAAGATACCCGAGCAACAGGTAGATTAAGAAGAAATTATTCATCATAAAAAGCAAAGCCAATCATGGCTTTGCTTTTTTCTTTACATATAAAAATAGCTTTTATTGTAATGAATTATATCACTTCGTTTATTACCTTTTTATACTACGATTGGATAATAATAAAAAGTAACATAATAAACCGAAAAACAATGTAATAAATAGTGCATGTAATAGTGCGATCATGAGATTAGCTTTCGTGAAAATGACAAGTCCACCTAAAATCACCTGGATAGTAATAAATAAAGTAGCAATTCCCCAACCGTAATACATGACACGACTATTCCGATAATGCTTTCTGATTTTATAAAATAATACCCATGTCCAAATAAATGCGATACCTGCTAACAGACGATGCCCCATTTGTACCCACTGACCTAAATGATAATCAAAGCTTAATGGTTGACTAGCATTACAAAATGGCCAACTTGGGCAAGCTAAACTAGAATCAATATGCCTTACCAGTGCTCCAGAATAAACTACTATCATTATGTATATGGTCAGCCAGATAAAATGTTTTCGAAAAGATGAAGAAACGATTAATGAATCTGCATCAAATTTGTGATCCACTTCGAAAATTAACAAAGTTAATAGTAAGACTGCCGCAAACGAAATTAAGGAAATTCCAAAGTGTAATGCTAAAACAAAATCAGACTGTGGCCACAAAACAGCTGCTGCTCCAATCAAGCCTTGAGCCACAAGAAAAAAGATTGAAATAAATGCTAAAAACTTGGTTTCACGAATATGTCCTATTTTTCGCCAAGAAATAATCGATAATAACAGGACTAAAATTCCTGCAGTTGATGAAACGACACGATGACTTAATTCTATGAACATTTCTACTGACCAAGTACCGTAACAGAAGGGCCAGTTCGCACCACAACCCATCCCAGATTCTGTTTTTGTTACTAATGCACCACCGACTAGAACGCCAATCATGGCTAATGTCGATAATACCGATAAATATTTTAAAAATTTCATCATTACTACACCTCAATAAACTTTAGATCATTCTACTACGACTTATCAGAACTTCTGCAATTATATTTGATTGCATATATCTCTTGCAAAGTATTTATGTATTATGCTAGAAATAAATAGGGTATAATAGAAAACGTTGAGATCAAAATCTTATTTATTATAACAAATAAAACTACATTCGTGTCGACAAAGTACTATCTCAATCAATTGTTCACAGAAATGTCAAAATTAAAAATCAATATTCAACATAAATAGCGAAGCGCTTAAATACATGATACAATATCATTGTTTGATAGTTTATAATGGATACAACTATTGTGTTAAATAACAAACTTTTATGTTTTGAAATGATGGAAAGGAGGTAACTACAAAGATGGATAAAATGGGGTTTTCTTCGAATGAGCCGATATTGTCAAGTCATACAAATGAATATTTGTATAAATGGTCTGAACTAAAATCATTGATGAAAGTCGGTATCATTAATTCGAATACAATGACTGCGTTTGCTGGATTTTGGTTAGCCTTATTCTATACGGGTGCCTCCTTATCTCAATATTGGCATGTATTATTAGTAACACTTGTCGGCACAGCATTTGTAATTGCTGGTGGCTGTGTCATCAATAATTATTATGACCGAGACATTGATCAAGTGATGAAAAGAACAAAGAAGCGCCCTACGGTGACCGGAACTATTGATTTATTGCATGTCTTAATCATCGGGATCTCGTTATCTGTAGTGGGCGTATTAATATTGTCGTTAGCATCCATTCCAACAGCAATTTTTGGTGCGATCGGGTGGTTTAGCTATGTTGTGTTATACACAATGTGGTCCAAACGACGCTATACGATAAACACTGCAATAGGAAGCTTATCAGGTGCGGTCCCTCCATTAATCGGATGGTCAGCAGTTGACCCTGATTTACATGTTATTCCTTGGATTTTATTTTTACTTATTTTCATTTGGCAGACTCCACACTTTCTTGCAATAGCGATGAAAAAAGTGGATGATTATAAAGATGCTAATATTCCGATGTTACCAGTGGTACATGGATTTGATATCACGAAACGTCAAATGCTTGTATATGTAGTATGTTTACTACCGATTCCTTTTTTATTACATGAATTAGGATTTATTTTTGTTCTGTTAGGGACAATATTAAATATAGGTTGGTTAGCCTTAGCAATTAAAGGGCTGTTTACCATTGATAATACCAAATGGTCCAACCAAATGTTTATTTATTCATTATTGTACTTAACAGCTATTTTCTTTTCGATGATTATTATAACTTTACCTAGTAATTTGTTATAATGAAGTAAATTTTGTCAGTAGAACTTGAATTTATTCAAGTTTTTCTAAATAAATATATTAAGTTAAACAGAAAGAGAGGGTTAAACATGAAAGGTTGGATGGGAAAAATCCGAACTCTGTCATTATTTTCTTTTTTGGTAATCATACTTTCAGCGTGCGGTAAAGACAACTTAACTGCATTAGTACCAAAAGGATATGGGGCAGAACAATCATTTAATGTCATTATCATTTCAATCCTTGTAATGATTGTAGTCTTTGTTGTTGTAATGGCAATATATGTATATGTAGTTTTAAAGTATCGCCAGAGAAAAGGACAAGAAGACCAAATCCCTAAACAAACAGAGGGGAACAAAACGTTAGAAGTAGTTTGGACAGTTATTCCAATTTTACTATTAATTATTATCGCTGTACCGACTATTGCTAGTACATATGATTTAGCAGATGAATCAGAAAAAGAAGACAGTATTAACGTAAATGTAACTGGTTTACAGTTCTGGTGGAATTTCGAGTATCCGAATGAGGAAATTCAAACTAGCCAGGAACTTTATATTCCTGTAAATGAAAGAATCTATTTAAACATGATGTCCAGTGATGTAATCCACTCATTCTGGGTTCCATCCATATCAGGTAAGATGGATGTAAGTCCTGAAAATGAAAATACCATGTACATTGAAGCTTATGAAGAAGGTGTTTATTGGGGCAAATGTACAGAGTTCTGTGGAGATTCTCACTCGCTAATGGACTTTAAGATTGTTGCTGTCAGTCAAGAAGAATATGATCAGTGGGTAAATGCAATGCAAAACACTGATCCGGAATACACTGCAGAATCTGCTACTGCTCAGGAAGGTCAGGAGTTATTTGAAAATAGCTGTATCAGCTGTCATGCTATTGACGCAAGTTCGAATCATCCTGTAATTGGTCCTAATTTAGCAGACTTCGGTAACCGTACAAAAGTTGCTGGTATAAATGACTTCAGTAAAGAAGAAATCGTTAGATGGATTGTAGATCCTGCTGAAGTAAAACCAGGAAACGGGATGTTAGATGCACCATATCTTCAAGAAAATTCTATTGGGCAAGCAGAAGCTGAGAAAATTGCTGATTTCTTAATGGAATTAAAAGCTACTGATGAACCAGTAGACAGTGTACAACAATTTAGAGAAAATGAAGCAAATGATAACTAAAGGGAGGTTAACTTAACGTGAGTACTATGGTAGCTACTAACAAAAAAGGCTTCGGTGCCACATTATGGGATTACTTAACAACAGTAGACCATAAGAAAATTGCTATTTTGTACCTCGTAGCTGGTGGTTTTTTCTTTATCCTTGGTGGATTAGAAGCACTAGCTATTAGATGGCAATTAGTGCAACCGATGAACGACTTTGTAAGTGCAGGTTTTTATAACGAGTTAATCACAATGCACGGTACAACGATGATATTTCTGGCAGCGATGCCGTTAATCTTTGCGTTTATGAATGCAGTAGTGCCTTTACAGATTGGGGCACGTGACGTTGCATTTCCGTTTTTAAACTCATTAGGTTTTTGGTTATTTTTATTTGGTGGAATTATGTTAAACGTAGGTTGGTTTACAGGTGGAGCCGCAGATGCTGGGTGGACAGCATATGCACCGCTGTCTACTACTTCACTTGGTGAAGGTGTAGACTACTATGTACTAGGCCTACAAATTTCAGGTGCAGGTACATTGATAGGTGGTATTAACTTCCTTGTAACGATTGTAAACATGCGTGCACCAGGTATGACTTATATGAGAATGCCACTATTTACATGGACTGCATTTGTTGCGAGTGCACTTATCTTATTTGCATTTCCAGCATTAACAGTAGGTTTATTTTTAATGATGTTTGACCGATTGTTCGGTGCTGGGTTCTTTGATCCTGCCATGGGTGGTAACTCAGTCATTTGGCAACACTTGTTTTGGATCTTCGGACACCCAGAAGTTTATATTTTAGCTTTACCTGCTTTTGGTATTTTTAGTGAAATTATATCGACTTTCTCTAAGAAGCGCCTATTTGGTTATACAGCAATGGTATTTGCAACTGTATTAATTGGTTTCTTAGGATTCATGGTATGGGCTCACCATATGTTTACAGTAGGTATGGGGCCAGCGGCAAACTCAATTTTTGCTGTCGCCACCATGGCGATTGCTGTTCCAACAGGTATCAAGATTTTTAACTGGTTGTTTACCCTTTGGGGTGGTAATATTCAGATAAATACGCCGATGTTGTGGGCATTAGGATTTATTCCTACATTTACTCTCGGTGGTATGACAGGTGTTATGGTTGCAGCAGCATCTGCTGACTTTCAGTACCATGATACGTATTTCGTTGTTGCACACTTCCACTATGTAATCGTTGGTGGAGTTGTATTTGCTTTGCTTGCAGGTACACACTATTGGTGGCCAAAAATGTTTGGTACCGTCTTAGATGATAAATTAGGAAAAGTTACTTTCTGGTTATTCTTTGTTGGTTTCCACATGACGTTCTTTATCCAACATTTCTTAGGATTAATGGGTATGCCTAGACGTTATTGGGTATATTTAGAAGGTCAAGGACTTGATTTAGGAAACTTGATCAGTACAATCGGCGCTTTCCTAATGGGACTTGGTACCATTGTTTTATTAATCAATATTATTAAAACTTCTGTAAAAAATGAAAAAGTGAGTGGGGACCCATGGGATGCACGTACATTAGAATGGGCAATACCATCACCTCCACCATTCTATAATTTTAAGCAATTACCATTAGTTCGTGGTTTAGACCCGTTATGGGTAGAAAAAACCGAAGGAAGAAAAGGCATGACACCAGCAGAACCGCTTACAGATATTCATATGCCAAATAATTCTTTCTTACCGTTTGTAATGTCTTTAGGTTTATTCATTGCAGGCTTTGGTTTCATTTATCAAAAGTATGATTTATCATGGTTAATCGTACTATTTATCGGTATGGGTATCACACTAGGATGTATGTTAATTAGATCAGTTAAAGATGACCTAGGTTACCACATCCATAAAGAAGACTTGAAGAAGGAGGCAGAGGAATAATGAGTGAACAAGATGTGCTAAATCCAGAACAAATGCCTCATGACCCTGAAAAAGCCACCTTAGAAGGTAAAAACAAATTTATGGGTTTTTGGTTTTTCCTAGGTGGAGAAACGGTACTTTTTGCTAGTTTATTTGGTACTTATTTAGCTCTAAAGGATTCTACAAATGGCGGCAGTTCATCAGAAGAATTATTTGGACTTGAGTTAGTATTCATTATGACCATGTTACTATTGACTAGTTCATTAACGAGTGTTTATGCAATGTACCATATGAAAAACCATGACTTTAAAAAGATGCAAATTTGGTTAGGGATTACTGTTGCTCTAGGTCTTGGTTTCCTTGGTTGTGAAATTTATGAGTTTTATCATTATATCCACGGATATGAATTTACAATGAGATCTTCAGCATTTGGTTCAGCATTCTATACACTTGTTGGTTTCCACGGAGGTCACGTTGTCTTTGGTCTGTTATGGATCACCGCATTGATGATCCGAAATGCAAAACGAGGATTAAATTTATACAATGCACCAAAATTTTATATTGCTAGTCTTTACTGGCACTTTATTGACGTTGTATGGGTATTTATCTTTACAGTAGTTTATCTCATGGGGGTGCTTTAACAAATGGCTGACAAAGTATCTGGAGCTACTGATCAATTTGATTTTGAAAAGCAAAAAAGAAAAGATGAAATGAAGCAACAAGTTATTACGTTTGCTTTAATGATTATTTTCACCATTGTTGCTTTTTCAATGGTTGAAGCTGAACTGGATAAACTGTTTGTTATTCCTGTTTTATTAGTTTTAGCAGCTATCCAAGTCGGCTTTCAAATATATTACTTTATGCATATGAGTCATAAAGGACATGAGATTCCTGCTTTAATGTTCTATGGCGGGGTATTCGCCGCATTCTTAACAATCCTAGCACTTGTAGTGTTAGTATGGTGGTAATCCAAAAAAAGCTTGAGAAGTGAATCAAACTTCTCAAGCTTTTTTATATAGAAAGCGTACAATGTTAAATGCTTTTTAAGTTTTTGGCAACCTACTCCAAGTCCTGTTGGAATTGTTTGACCTGAAGATCCACTTTTTTGAGCGGGTTTTGCTTAAAAAAGTTAGCGGAAGGACAAACCCACGAAAGGGAAGTGGGTTGCCGGTTTTCCTTATATTTGCAACTCTCCGACTAATTACTTCGCTATTCCTGGAATTTTTCCAAAGTAACGAGTCAGCACTATGCTTCATTAATATGGACGGAAGGTCGTTAGTTTGAAGTTTTAATCAATTTAGAAGCGTGGAAAGTAGTATTTGGTTATACTAATGTGTTCATTAAATTGTTAAAATATAATATTTATATTGCTTTTTAATAACTGCTAAGTCCGGTATAATAAGAAATAGTTGTTATGATATAAAATGGAGTGATATACATGTGGCAAGAGTTGCAAATATTTGGTTTTCGTGCATTATGGAGTCCATACTATGTTCTATTTATCGTAAGTTTAGCTGTCCTTTATTATTTAATTTTTATAAAACGAAAAGATGATAAAAAAGCAGATATTAAACAAATTTCCTATTTCTATAGTGGTTTATTCTTACTCTATATGATTAAAGGATCTCCGATAGATTTATTATCTCATATTATGTTCACCGCCCATATGATACAAATGGCTTTATATTATTTATTGTTCCCGATTCTGATGATTAAAGGGATCCCGGTTTGGCTGTGGCAAAATATATTCCGTCTGTCTGTAATCGGCCCAATATTACGCTTATTAACAAAGCCTTTAATCGCTTTACTGCTGTTTAATGGATTGTTTTCTATCTATCATATTCCAGTGGTTTTCGATTACGCTAAAGCAAATGACCTTTCACATACTCTGATCACATTAACTATTTTAGTCGCTGCATTTATTGTCTGGTGGCCAATCTTTACACCAATAAAAGAGATGGATACGATGTCACCTTTACTTAAACTGGGCTATATTGCGGCAAACGGAATCTTAATAACGCCTGCTTGTGCGCTTATTATTTTTGCTAATACTACTATATATACGACTTATAGTGCCACAGGTGGATGGGTACAAGCATTGGCATTATGTGTGCCTGAGGACGTATTAAGTAGTTTGTCATTAAGTGGACCAGAAATGTTCTCACCATTAGGCGTATTGGAAGATCAACAACTTGGTGGGATTGTCATGAAAATCACACAAGAAATTATTTATGGTTCATTCTTAGCCCGCATTTTCTTCCCTTGGTTTAGAAGTGGTGCAGATAAAATCGATCCGTTACCGACTAACCAACAGACAGAACAAATTTAATTGGAAGGGGTTGGATTTGATGGAATTATTACCGACATTAAGTACATTTTTTATTATATTAAGTGCGATACTAGTTGCTATTGGTTGGCGCTTAGTAATAAAAAAGCAATATAAAGCTCATAAGAAAGTAATGATAGCAGGAGCACTGAGTGCACTTGCATTCTTTATCATTTATATGTCCAGAACAATTTTCGTGGGAAATACAAGCTTTGGTGGGCCGGAGGAATTAGAAGTTTACTACACCATATTCTTGATTTTTCATATTATATTAGCAACTTCTGGAGCTGTTTTTGGTGTTATCACTTTAACATTAGCATTCAAGCGAAATATTAAAAAGCACCAAAAAATTGGCCCTGTGACAAGTGTTATTTGGTTTTGTAGTGCTATTACAGGGGTAATGGTATACTTATTATTGTATGTCCTATATGACGGTGGAGAAACAACAAGTTTATTAAAGGCAATTTTAGGTACTTAAAAAAAGCTGAGCATTATGCTCAGCTTTTTTTAAGAGACAAGAAAGTATAAAATTTGCGAAGATGTCTAGCTACGAGCGCCCAGAAACTAGGCGACTTCACGAATCACCCTACGATAAGTCATCATCAGTTCGTAAACTCACCGTGATTCCTTTATCTCAGTTGATGCGTTCCAGTCGCTACGTTTCTAAACGGACGCTCTGCGCTTTTCTTAACTTGTAAGGAAAGTATATAAACATTGGTATCGATCGCCTTCACTATTCTTGTTCTACAACATATACCAGAGCTAGAAACTTGGATTATTATTCTACAATAAATTCCTTGAATTTGTGTAGATAAAAGATACAACTGTCCTCTGTTAGATTTTGAAATTCATTTTTATAATACCGGCTTCTTTTGCCGAATTGAAGGCTATGACAAGCAATGGACCAACAATAAAACCTAGAATACCTAATAGTTTGAGTCCAATATACATAGCAATAAGTGTAGCGAGTGGCGATAAGCCGATATGTTTACCCATCACTTTTGGTTCCACGGTTCTTCTAATGGCAAGGAGAATGATAGCTAATATAGCTAATTGCCCACCGATAAATAAGTCACCTGTAATTAGCATATAGAGAGCCCATGGACCCAATATTGCAATAGAACCAATAATAGGTATAAAATCAATAATCCAAATAATTAAGGACATAATTAACGCATATTCTGGTACTATAATGTATAGACCAATAAGTGTCACAATAAAAATGATGATACTTACTAAAAACTGCGCTTTAAAAAAGCCTAATATTACGTAAGACAAACGGTCGTTCATAAATTTCACTTTATCAGCTGTGCTTTCTTTTAAATGGCTATATGCTTTTGCTTTTAAACGAGGTATTTCTAACATAAACATAAATAAAGCAATTAAGTACACAATTAAGCTAACAAGAAAGTCTGGTACTTTACTAGCAACTTTGGCAATTTCCTCAATCCGCAGCATTTCACTAACATTGTTACTTAAGGCGGTTGTGGTGGATTGTATTTGTCTATTTACTTCATCAACAAGTTCCTTTGGTAAATCTTCAGTGAAATGATCAAATTCTGTTTCCCATTGAAGTAATTGATCTTTTACTTGAATAATGTAGGATGGTACATTTTCAGCGAAATTAATTACTTGACCAACTATTTTAGTTACTGCATAAGTTCCGATGATACTGATGATTATGAGAAACAGGAGAAATACAATGGTAACGGAAAGCTTACGGTTTATTTTTAGTTTTCTAATAAACCATCGTATAACCGGGTTCAGGATCAATGCTGTAACAAATGCTAATAGTAGGGGAATCGAGACTGGCAAAATAAATATAGCTAATAAAAGTAAGAATAGGATTACAAAAAATAATTTGATATGTTTTTTATTGAGATTTTTCATTAAGTAATCTTGAAACTCCTTTCACAATCATAGTGACACCTAGAATCCTTACTTATGAAAAACGGCTGTATTCCGAATACAGCCGTTTTTATTAGGAGTGTGGACCACTATTTAACAAACGGTTCCATATTTTCTTTTGCATTTTGTAATAACTTAGAAGCTCTCTCAACTGTAGAAGCAGGAAACTCTTCTTCTTCTCCATACTCAACACCGTGAGGATAATAATGTTTCCCTAATAAAGGTGTTAGTAATTTGATTACTGCATCACCTTTATCAACATCACCTTCTACTGCATATCCTTGAACTCTTATGTAATATGTAATGTTTTTTTCAGGAGAGCCAATCTTATAATCATATGTAACACGTTCATAATCCCACTGGTCTGCTCGTATAAAATTAGCTTTTGCCATTGCATGATCTAATGGTTGTAAATCAATTAATACGTCTTCTATTCCTGTGTTTGTAATTTTCATACTTTCACCTCATCTAAAATTATCACTAAACCTATAATAGTATGAAATGCCAAAAGATGCAATTTAAAAAAGTTTAATCCCTATCAAAAACTTTCATGATTAATATAGCGTTGCATATAATGGAGTTAACACAAGTAAATAATAGGTGGGGTTACATGAAAATAAAAGTGGTATCTTTTATCTTAATAGTATTTTTAATAGTTTTGTTTAGTCTTTTTTACTTTCGTCAATCTGAAGAACCTCAATTAGTGCATTATCATAAAAAACCTATACTTACAAAAAGTGATAAAGTTCACTTGGATGAAGATCATACACTTATCGTTCAACAAAATGCTGTATGGAAATATCTAAATCAAAATATTGATAATTTTGTTTCCGTATATGGAGAACCGGATCGTAAAGACCCTTCATTATATGATTTTGAATGGTGGGTATTTAAGCAAGAAGATTTTTATATACAGGTAGCAGTGCAGAATGAAACGATTATCAGTATTTACTCCAATACAGATACATTAGACTTTAGTCCATTGGAAATTGGCCAGACAATAAAAGAAATCGAAGAAATATATCGATTGCAAGAAGAAATTGAGTTTGATCATATACGGTTTAAATTGACTGAAGACGATTTACAACAAAGACCTGTTTTAAGACTATCTGAAGAAGTATTTGCTCAATTATATATCGATCAATTCACGGAAAAATTAGCAGGTATACGACTACTAAATAAAGATGCTTTTGAGTTGTTAAAACCTTATGAGTTGTTCTATTGGGGGGAAATATCAGAAGCTAGTGAACCAGATGAAGATCAATGGAAAGCCATAGAGGGAGGATTAGAAAAACAAATTTTTGACTTAACAAACGAAATACGGGCCGAATATGAATTGGAAGTATTATCGTGGGATGATCAGGCAGCAGATGCTGCAAAGGCTCATAGTCAAGATATGTTTGAAGAGAATTATTTTTCCCATTATAGCTTGAATGGTGATGGATTGAAGGAACGCTTGTTAGCCGCTAATGCTCATTATTTATCTGCAGGAGAGAATATAGCTGCTCATTATGTTGATGCTCCAGCTGTCATTCACGGTTGGCTTAACAGTGAGGGCCATCGGGAAGCTTTATTAAAAGAAGAATATACACATTTGGGTGTTGGGGTTTACCAATCATTTTACACCCAAAATTTTATTCAAAAATAATGCGAATAGCACAAAAATAGGCCATTTGCATATATTGTGGTAGAGAAGTTGTAAGAGAGGAGTACAGCAATGAAAAACGCATCGAATCCTTCTGTACAACAATTTAAAGCATTCATTCATGAGCATCCACTTTTAATAAAGGAAATTAAAAGTGGAGAAATGAGCTTGCAAGAGGCTTATGAGCAATATGTTTTATTAGGTGAGGAAGACCCTGCTTGGGGAAAATATAAGGCTCCCCAAGACAATAACGAATCAGAAGATACCTCTACCAATCAACTTTATCAAAAATTTTGGAAACATATCGAAAAATTAGATGTGAATCAAGTAGAAAATCATATTAATGATCTAAATGGCGCTATAGATAATATTGTGACATTGATTGATCAGTTTAAACAATTCCGAAATAGTCAAATGGGCCAATCTCAATCAGACAATTTTTTTTATAAACCAAAGGATTAGGAGGATCTAGATGGAGCCGGAAACCTACCGTTTTATCCAGCAGCGAGAAGACTTGTGGCGTTTCATTCGGCTGAATCCTGAGTGGTATCGGTATTTAACAAGAAATCCAAGTAGGATTGGCGAATTGGAAACAGAGGCAAAACATTTTTATGGAAAAACGCTACCTCAACGCATGGCCAAAGCACAACAAAATATTCAGATGATACGATTACTCATGCAAATGGCAGGCTCTTGGAATGATTAGAGTGCTGCCTCTTTAATTTCTTTCTTATAATTGGTATGATAAAGATATGGAGGTGTAAGAGTTATGTTAGCAACAATGGAAATTGTTGATATTCTAGATAAATCAGAAGCACTAGGTCAGATGGTATTAGAATCTGATGTTATGCAGGATTTTTATAAAGCAAAAGAAGTAATGGAACAGGATGAAAGAGCACAGGAACTAATTACAAGCTTTAATCAAATAAAGCAATCGTACGATGAAGTAGAAAGGTTTGGCAGATATCATCCTGATTATAGTAAAATAATGAAAGAAATACGTGTAGCCAAACGTGAGATGGATATGCATGAATCCATTGCTGCTTATAAAATGGCTGAAACCAATCTTCAGAAATTTCTAGATGAGATTAGTCAGTTAGTAGCTTTCAGTGTAAGTGATAAAGTAAAAGTTCCGATGGATGGAGCAGCACTTACAGATGGTGGATGTGGCTGTGGATCTGGAAGTAGTGGGTGTGGCTGTAGAGCTTCTTAGCGAAATGCAGTGAAAAGTGAGGTGGCCTTATGCTAGTAAAAAGACAAGGATTAATTGTATGGTTTCATCAAATGAAGCATGTTAAACATATTAAAAAATTTGGTCATATGGTTCATGTGTCAAAAAAGTTAAAATTTGCGATGATATATGTTGATCAGGAAAAGTTGGATGATACATATCAATCGCTGTTAAAATTACCTTTTGTCACAAAAGTCGAACCTTCTTACAAACCATTTATTAAAACGGATTTCGAAAGTAAATCGTTTGATAAAGAAGAAAAAGAATATGACTACAAAATGGGAATATAAGAAAAGCGCAGGGCGCTCGGAGCTAGACATCTGCGCAAAATTTATACTTTCCTAGAATATAAAAAAACAACCTGCAGTTCATTAATAACTGCAGGTTCTTTTTATTTTCTAAAAAAGAAAATAAAAAGATAAAGGGAGAGGAGAAACCGGAGGAAGAACTTATGGGGAAATGTAAGTCTTCTCCGTATTTAAGCAACTTTTAATGTTGCTATATTTAGAGTTTGCACAAAATGAATTGCTTTTATACAAATGAATTTGAGAATTTTGTTACTTTCGTGCTATAGTAAGGGAGATTTAAAAAGCAGAAAGAAGGGAATGCTTTGAGAATAATTGCTGGTGATTTTAAAGGTAACAGAATTCAGGCAGTTCCTAACCAATTAACACGACCTACAGGGGACAAAGTGAAAGAGTCCTTATTTCAAATGATTGGACCTTTCTTTGACGGTGGAATATGTCTTGATTTATTTGCCGGTAGTGGTGCTTTGGCTATAGAGGCAATTAGTAGAGGAATGAATAAAGCAATTTTAGTGGACAAACAACCTAAAGCAATCTCTATTATTCATCAAAATGTGAGCCATTTACATATTCAAGAGAAGGTTGAAATATATCGTAATGATGCTTTTAGAGCCATAAAGGCTTTACAAAAAAGAGCATTACAGTTCGATACTATTTTTTTGGATCCCCCCTACCATAAAGTGTCCTATGATAAATTGTTGCAAGGTATTAGTTCAACAGACATAGTCACTGAAAATGGGCTCATTATTTGTGAGCATGATCCTAATATTAGGATGGAGAATAGCTACGAAGGGTATCATATATGGAAACATGAAGTATATAACACCACTACTGCTATCACGATTTTCAAGAAAGGTGTGAAAGATGATGACTAGACTAGCAATTTGCCCTGGCAGTTTCGATCCAGTAACAAATGGTCACCTGGATATTATTCAAAGAGGGGCTAAAGTTTTTGACGAAATTATTGTTGCTGTTTTTAACAATCAGTCCAAAAATCCACTCTTTACCGTTGAGGAACGAGTTCACCTTTTGGAAAAAGCTACAGAGGATTTCGATAATATATCGGTAGATGCATGTAGTGGTTTATTAATGGATTATGCTAAAAGTAAAAATGCTCAAGCTGTGTTACGCGGATTAAGAGCAGTATCCGACTTTGAATATGAACTACAGCTTACCTCTATGAACCGAAAACTAAATGAAGAAATTGAAACGTTTTTCATGATGACAAACAATCAATATTCTTTTCTAAGTTCCAGTATGGTCAAGGAAATAGCAAAGTATCATGCAAATGTATCAGATTTAGTACCTTCAGTTGTAGAAGAGGCACTAAAAGAAAAGTTTAGCAATGGTTGATTTTTTATTAAGGTGCTAAACGTCTGGAAGCCACCCATTTCAAGATTTAAGTAACAAAAGGAAGCTCTATGTGAGGGGAAACAGACGATAACACCTGGATCATAGTCTCTCTTTTTGTTTCATTAAAATAATCAAATAGATAAATAAAGCTGACAAGGTGAAGATGAAACCCATTTGTTCGAACATTAAGTATACCTGTTGAATGTTGTCAACAGATGGTTGTGCTATAGCTGCTATGACCGTTTCATTAGTTGTTTGTAAGCTTTTATAAACAGGCACATATAGTATGGTTACAATAATGCCGGCGAAAAGACCATGTAACAAACGAGCAAAGAAGTAAGGCGTAAATTGGATATCTGTTTCCGCAAGTATGCTGGCAACTTGCGCCTGAACAGAAAAACCATTAAAGGCTAGGATAACGGAAACTAAAATAGCTTTAATTAAAGTAGATGAATCAGCGCTTGCTACTTCGTTTGCTCCTATGGTAATTTCAAATATACCTGATAATAGTGGTAAAGCCAACTCGCCTGGTATTTGAAACCAGCTTAAAATAATGCTAATACCTCCTGATATAAATTGAGCAATTTGTACTTCGCGTAAGATTTCTGTTAGAACCGAAAAAAGAATGATAAAACCACCGATAACAAGTAATGTTTGAATAGACTGGGTTACAGAGTCTCCTAATATTTTCCCTAGCGCTCTTTTGTCCCTTATTCTTGCGTGATGGAGTTGTGTCATAGCTTTTGTGATAGAGAAGTGTTGTGTTGACTGACGATTTCTTTCGTGGTACTTGTAAAATCGCATACAAATACCGACAAAGAAATTGCTAGTATAATGAGTGATAGCGAGCAATATACCTAGCTTATGATCATGAAAAAAGCCGATTGAAACAGCTCCAATAATAAATAATGGATTAGAGGCATTTGTAAAGCTGACAAGCCTTTCTGCCTCTGTTTTTGATAGTTGATTTTCTTGTCTTAATCTTGCGGTGAATTTCGCCCCTGACGGATAACCACTGGCCATTCCCATTGTCCACACAAATCCACCAACACCTGGAACATTAAATAATGGTCTCATGACAGGTTCAAATAATACCCCTATAAAATGTACAACTCCAAAAGCGATTAATAATTCAGCTACAATAAAAAAAGGTAATAACGAAGGGAATACAACATTAGCCCAAACATCTAACCCTCTTTGGCTAGCTTTTAATACTTCTTGAGGGAAGGTTATAATCATGGTAGCCATAAATACGGAGACTGATGCATAAATAATAGAATACAACTTTTGCTTCAAGTTTTGCACTCCTTTGATAGCACTTTTCTGTACCTTTATCTGAATGAGTAGTAAAATATGTAGTGTTTTTAAGTTTGTCCTTCATTTAAATATACGCAACTGTATAGAAGAATTATGACTTTTCTTCAGATAAAATTGGAAGACCGTGAAAAGGAAGGGATTAGATGTTTCAGACAAAAAGTAAAGCAAGAATAATTGGTTTTTTCGTAGCATTGATTATCATTTTCTTATTATTTAGCTATCAGCTACCCTATTATATTCATAAACCGGGACATGCAGATCCGCTAAATCCTGTTGTAGAAGTTGATGGAGCATCAGAAAGTGAAGGAGATATGCACCTTGTCACTATACAAGGTGGAAGGGCTACCCCTTTTCAATATATGATGGCTTTATGGAGAGATTATTACGATATACTACCGGTCGAAGAAGTACTAGTAGATGGGATGACAGATGAAGAATATCGTCAATTGCAGTTGATGATGATGGAAAGCTCACAAGAAGCATCAACTGTTGTTGCTTATGAAGCAGCAAATAAGGAGATTAACATCGATTATCAAGGAATTTATGTAGTATCAGTAGTAGAAGACATGCCGGCTGATGGGATCTTACAGTCAGCAGATGAAATTATTGAAATCGATGGACAAATGATAAATGAAGCAGAAGACTTGATTGATTATGTAACAACGAAAAATGTTGGTGACAGTGTATCGTTAACGGTTAAACGAAATGAAGAGACTTTTGAAACAGATCTTACCTTGGAAGCTCTTGAGGCGTTAGATGGGCAACCAGGTATTGGAATTCAACTAGTTACAAATCGCCATGTGACGGTATCACCTGAACTAACTTTCTCTAGTGGTGAAATCGGGGGTCCGAGTGCAGGATTGATGTTCTCGTTGGAAATCTACGATCAATTAACACCGGAAGATATAACGAAGGGTTATCAAATCGCTGGAACGGGTGAAATTGATTACCAAGGCAATGTTGGGAGAATTGGTGGCATAGATAAGAAAGTAGTTGCAGCAGACCGAGAGGGGTGTGATATCTTCTTCGCACCTAATGAAAACGGTAGAGAAGACTCCAACTATCAAGTAGCCAAACAAGTTGCAGAAGATATCGGAACAGACATGGAGATTATTCCTGTTGATACCTTCGACGACGCCTTAGACTATCTCGAAAATCTAAACGGATAAGAGGAATGATCAAATACAATTAAATAAACGAAAGTGAAGTCATCCCATTCGGGTTATTTAAGACGCCTTAATATTAAGGCGTCTTAAATATTGGTTTTTGATAGGATTGTTTCGTTAAATACTTTTGTGAAGATAGCGGTAAAACGCTGTAATAGGCATGATCAATACGATCTTCAAAAGCTTGATAAGGGTAGGGCTTCTTACTGCTTGTATACCACTCCACATTGATATCTTTTTTTCTGGCACTCAAATAGTTTTGACCATTTTCACTCATAGCTAAAATTCGAATAGCAGAAGGTTGTCTTTCAGTTACGTAAGCTTCGATTTCGCTAGAGTATGTATTGGTCAAGATATGTGTAAATACGCGTTGCAAACTTGTCCAAGTATACCTTTTGGTTTTTAACAATTCCATCCAATTTGAAAAGGAATCTGCTTTTTTCGCGGTTTTAACTATTCGATTCTCTAACCCTTCCTTAATACCATGAATCTTAGCAAACTCTTCCTTTTTCATCGTTAATATCCGATATTTTAGTAATGGGAAATATGCCTCCCAATCATGCCAAGTACCATGAAGCTCTTTATATTCTTCAAGTTTTTCTTTGGTTATGGAAGGAATAGCATCGTTTAGCTCATTTTTTCTGGTATTTTCTGACAGTAATTGATTACGAATACTAGTTGCGCTAGCTATAGAATCATGGATTTCACGATCATGATAATTATTTTTAATTCGTTTAATGGTGTAAGGTGTTATGGTTGTATGTAGATCAAAAATATTTTTGACATATTGATATCCAAGTATATTATTTGGTTTGGCAAAATCGATAGACAGGGTTTCTCCACCAATCTTAGTGAAAGCTATGTCATTTGCTTTTGGATAGGAATGACCTTGGTTTAAAGCATTCGTTAAATAATGATCATAGACTTTCTGGTGTTCCGTAATGAAATGATACAATGTATTAAAGTCTTCTATTTCACCATGTTCACTTCCAAAACACAATGAATCAGCTTGCAGGCTGTTCAAAATTTTGACTGCACCATTTGCAAAAAGCTCACTATGTTGAACTGCATAAAAATAAGGTAGTTCAACAACGAGGTCAATCCCTTGTTGTACGGCTATTTTGGCTCTTGTGAACTTATCTAAAATTGCTGGCTCCCCTCGTTGTAAAAAATTCCCACTCATGACTGCAATCATACATTCCGCACCTGTCACATGCTTTGCCTGTTGAAAGTGATAGTGATGTCCGTTATGATAGGGATTATATTCAACAATTAAACCACATGCTTTCAGAGCAACCACCTCCATCATTGATTTCATGAATGATCTCTTACGTTAATGTGCATGATAAGCATATTGTTGTAAGTATATCATATAAAGTAAGATTATGGTCAGTGGAGGAGAATCACTATGATCATTAGCGAAACTTATCAGGGGTGTTAGCTCGTGATTAAGTAATAAATGTTTGTTCTGTAAAGAAAATATATTGACAAATGGACCAATACATTTTAAAATATTTCTTGTTGCCTTGAGGTGAATGTAAATGAAATTATATATCCAAAAACTTAAACAGTCACAGGGAGAACCCGTTTCTTTTCGTGAGGAAGTGGACATTTCAGATATTGCGAACTTGGAAAATGATATCCGACGAATCGAACCAGTTTTAGTTGACGGAACAGCTAGAATGGATGGTGACGATATTACCTGTGATTTTCAAATTCAAGGAACGATGATTCTACCTTGTGCGAGAACGTTAGTAGATGTACCGTATGAATTTTCGATTCATGCAATTGAATTTTTTACGACATCATCTTATAGTGAAGAAGAAGAGATACATTTAGTAAATGGTGAGGTACTTGACTTAACACCATTTATCAAGGAAAATGTACTATTAGAAATGCCTTTAAGAGTGTTTGCTGATGACGAAAAATTAGAAGCAAACACGATGAAGGAAGGTAAAGGTTGGACACTAGTTACTGAAGAAGAACAATCAGAAAAAGTTGATCCGCGCCTTGAAAAATTGAAATCTTTATTAGATGACAAAAGTAATGAGAAAGATAGTGAAGGATAGATCTTTGCTTCTCTTTAAAGGAGGTGTAATGCATGGCAGTACCAAAGCGTAGAACTTCAAAAAAGGTAAAAAACCAACGTCGTACTCATAAAAAATTACATGTACCAGGAATGGTAGAATGTTCAAATTGTGGTGAACTAACAAAACCACACCATGTATGTAAATCTTGTGGACAATATGATGGAAAACAAGTAGTAGAACAATAATTTGATATGTTGTACAACAAGTAGTGTAAGAGATGAGATCTCTTACACTATTTTTTATTTTTAAGAAAGTATAAATTTTGGAGCAGGTGTCTAGCTCCGAGCGTTCTAAAACTAGGCGACTTCACTAATTGCCCTACGATAAGTCATCATCGGTTCTTAAACTCACCGTGATTCCTTTAATTCATTCCAGTCGCTATCGCTACGTTTCTAAGCGGGCGCTCTGCGCTTTTCTTATGATAAGGGAGTACCAAGTTTTTATAATATTTTAGAACAATATGTCTATCTCTTCTATTAATTGCATACATTGTATCAAGAATAGAGGAGGTGGAGTTGTGCAAGGGAATCGACAAGATGCATGGACTAGTGATGAAGATATTTTGCTAGCTGAAACTGTGTTACGATATATTCGTGAAGGAAAGACACAGTTAGAAGCTTTTAAGGAAGTAGGAGGAAAATTATCGCGAACATCAGCAGCATGTGGTTTTCGCTGGAACGCAACGCTGAGGAAACAATATGAAGAAGCTATCCAGTTAGCAAAACAGAACCGTAAGAAAATATCTTATCAATCTCACCAAAAACTAGATGCTAGTCAAACTGAACAACCAAACATTCATGAAGTGATTCAAACTTTGGAACGACTGCAAAAATATTATCAGGAAATAGACCATCAGGAAGAATTGCGTAAATTAGTGGAAGAAAATAAACAGCTAAAGCAAAAGTTATATCAGTATCAAGTATTCCTTGAAACTGTGCAGCAAGCAATGGAAAAGGTGAAGCATTAATTCATTATTATTAGGAGTTAGTAACCTCATCGAATAGATGGGGTTTTTATGTGGTCTGCCATGATACGTATTCGTCTTTCCACATCATATTAAGAATGTACACTTGATAAATAATGCGAACTTGTTGAGCGGACATTTAGTACGTTATTTGCTTGAAAATAAGCCATTTTTCGATGTTAGCGGACATTGAATCCTTTATCGGGTCCATTTTGGCCACGATAAGCATTGTTTTCGATGAATAGCGGAATAGATGTCCGGGACCATTCTAAAAACGGGATTTTTATCGCAAATAACGGAACAAATGTCCGCACACTTATCCCGGACTTACCTGAATGGAATCTATAGTCACCTTATATCGCTTTATTACTTAATACTCCTGTGGATATTTTATGATGAGGATTATGGTATAATGAGTTTTTAAAAAAAGGTGCTTGCACAAGTTCAAAAGTCTTATATAATTAATATTAAAATGACCAAAAGTAATAGTATGAAAGTTATAACATTTTTGAAGTGAGGGTATCATATGATAGAAGGTTTGTACTATCTGCTTGCATTGATGGTTACACTACCGTTTGCTATAACATTTTTAGTTTATAAATTATCCTATAAGTTTGTAGGTGAAAAACGATATTGCTTTCATTTAGCGATTGATACGACAACAGTTTTATATATCGCATCAGTTGCAGCCATTTTTTATTCTATTTTTTCGATAAATCCCATTAGTTATATTTTTCTCCTGTTGTTATTCATTTTGATGATATGTGTCTTGATTCATTGGAAGGTGTATACAGATATTATTTTTTCTCATGTCTGTAAACGTTTCTGGAAAGCTACTTTTTTATTATTTTTTACTTTACATATTATTACGATCTTATATGGAATCTTTTATAATATAAGCAAAGTGTTGTAACGATCTCATTATTACAAACAAATTATGTGCTTTTATCGTTTTCATTATGTACAATACTATTGGATTACTATTGTATATATTGAAGATAAAGGAGCAGTTCATTAATGCGTATCGAATCCCAAAGACTCGATTTACATAATAAATTTATCATGGATTATCAAAAGGAAGTAAAGGATTTGTTGGATCATTTTGATTATAATCCTTATGATGAAAATGTTTTTAAAGAACGTAAGAAAGACTTGCAAGAGCAGCTATTTCAAAGAGATGCCCTGGCTGATATGTTACATTCGATTAACCGACGTTGGTCTGCCACGGAAGCAACATTTGAAAATATTGAAAGACTGAGAGACGAAAACAGTGTGGTTGTTATTGGGGGGCAACAAGCTGGAATGCTGACTGGTCCACTCTATACGATTAACAAAATAGTCTCCATTATTGCTTTGGCAAAGCAGCAGGAAGAGTTATTAGGAGTTCCCGTGTTACCTGTCTTTTGGATAGCAGGAGAGGACCACGATTTTGCCGAGGTGAACCATATTTTTTTACCAGAAGATACAGAACTTCAAAAATATCCTTTAGAGGATCATCATAAAGAAAGAACGTCTGTGTCTAAACGAATATTAAACAAAGAGCAAGCCTATCGTTGGTTGAAAACAACATTTCGATCACTCAAAGAAACTGCTTATACGAAGAAATTGTTTCAAACTTTATATGATAAATTAATGAAAGCCAACACATTTGTTGATTTTTTCGCATCCTTTATTCATGAGATTTTTGCTGATACTGGATTAATCCTAGTTGACTCTGGAGATAAGGAAGTACGTCAATTAGAATCGACATATTTTTATGAAATGATTGAAAAACAGCCAGAAATTAGCCGAAATGTTTATCGATCGCTACAGTCAATGAGAACAAAGGGATATCATGTTAGTGTTGATGCAAATGAACAAGATGGGCATTTATTTGTAGAACAGGAAGGGGAAAGAATCTTACTACAAAAAGATGGTCAAAATTGGATAGGAAAAAATAATGAATGTCAATATTCGAATCAAGAGCTTTTAGAAATAGCAAATGAAACACCAGAGCGATTGAGCAATAATGTAGTAACTAGACCATTAATGCAAGAAAAATTATTTCCTACACTAGCTTTTTTTGCTGGGCCGAGTGAAGCAGCTTACTGGTCTATATTAAAAGATGCATTTCATAGTGTATCGCTAAAGATGCCACCCGTTTTGCCACGTGTGTCGCTAACATTAGTGGATGAGAAGCTCGTAAAAGTGTTGAGTAAGTATAATATTGATCCTAGTTTCGCAATTGATAACGGAGTCCAGACTCAAAAAATAAATTGGTTATCAGCTCAAGCAAACAGTCCTGTTGAAGAAATGACTATTCAACTGAAGGAAGCTATTAAAATGGGACATCAACCACTAAAAGAAGTGACAAATGATTTAACAGATGATGTATCACAATATGCGGATAAAAATTTGCAACTGTTATTACAACAAGTAGATAAACTTTCAACGAGAATCCATAAAGAATTTTCCAAAAAGTATCATCGGCAATTAAAAGAGTTCGATTATATACAAATGCACTTAAAGCCTGATAATGGACTGCAAGAACGGATTTGGAATATTACTTATTTCCTTAACCTCTATGGGTTTGAATGGGTCAAACAAATAAATAATTATTCGTTTGATTGGAAAAAACAACATTATATTGTGTATTTATAAAAAAAGGTAATTGGTTGCTAAAGCCAATTACCTTTTTTTATGGAATGTAAGTATAATATCAGCACGATGTCCGTGTTAAATGAAGTAGTTATTTTGAGTTGTTTTATGTATATTTGCAACGCTCCAACTAATTACTTCGTTGTAGAGCAAAAATCACGGAATTCATGTCTAGATAACTACTTTGGACAGGGCCGGGTAGGCTTTACCGGTTTTTCTTTTGTTTTTTTCAGACACGGGTTCCAGCTATTTGTAGCAAAAAAAGTACCTTTACAAAAAAATGGATAGTTTTTTTAAATATTTAGTGGTGAAAAGTGGGGGAATGTGGTACGATAAGGATAGAAAGTGGGGTGCCTAGGTATGTTCATGGGAGAATATCAACATAACATTGATACAAAAGGACGTATAATTGTACCTTCTAAGTTCAGAGATGGACTCGGAGAACAGTTTGTCGTTACCCGTGGCTTGGATCAATGTTTGTTTGCGTACCCGATGAATGAATGGCACCAGTTGGAAGAAAAACTAAAAAAATTACCGTTAACTAAGAAAGATGCTCGAGCATTTACACGTTTTTTCTTTTCTGGCGCAGTTGAATGTGAACTAGACAAGCAGGGAAGGATAAATATACCTGCTCCACTTCGTAAATATGCAGGAATTGAAAAAGAATGTGCAGTGATCGGTGTATCAAACAGAGTAGAATTCTGGGCAGAAAATAAATGGAATGAATTTGTAGATGTATCAGAAGAATCATTTGCAGAAATTGCAGAGAATATGATGGATTTTGATTTGTAAAGACAACAAGAAAAAGAGGTGACTCCATGTTTGGACATTATACGGTATTAAAAGAAGAAACTGTTGGTGGTCTTGATATCAATCCAGATGGCATTTATGTTGATTGTACATTAGGTGGTGGCGGACACTCCGAATATTTATTAGAACAACTAAATGAGAAAGGCAGATTGATTGCATTTGATCAAGATCAAGACGCTATTAATGCTGCTAAAGAAAGATTGAAAGACCGAATTAACCAAGTCACCTTGATTCAACGGAACTTCCGTCATTTAAGTGAAGAATTAGAAAAATTGCAAATAAGACAAGTGAATGGTGTTTTGTTTGATTTAGGTGTCTCTTCTCCACAATTAGATAGAGGGGAACGGGGATTTAGCTATCAGCATGATGCGCCATTAGATATGCGAATGAATCAAAACAGTGAATTAAATGCATTTGAGATAGTGAATAAATGGCCATATGAAGATCTTGTATCGATTTTCTTTAGGTATGGTGAAGAAAAGTTTTCCAAACAAATTGCACGAACTATAGAAGCGGAAAGAGAAAAAAAAACAATAGACACTACATTTGATTTAGTTGAGATCATTAAACAAGCAATACCTGCTCCTGCAAGGAGAAAAGGTGGACATCCTGCCAAGCGAATTTTTCAGGCGATACGAATAGCTGTTAATGATGAATTGAAAGTTTTTGAAGATGCATTGTACCAAGCAGGAAGGTCTCTTTCAATAGGTGGACGTATTTCCGTTATTACCTTTCACTCGTTGGAAGATCGAATTTGTAAGCAAACATTTAAAAAATGGAGTACACCTCCTCCTGTACCAAAGAATATTCCGGTAATACCAGAGGAATTTAAACCATCGTTTCGTCTAGTTAATCGAAAACCAATTCTGCCATCAGAGAATGAATTGGCAGAAAATCGACGTTCAAGATCAGCAAAGTTGAGAGTGATTGAAAAAGTGAAGGATTGGAATGAAGATAATATAAAGTAGAAGGGTGGCAAAACCATGAGTAGTCAACACGCAAGAGCTTATTACACACATGATCAAGTAAGAGAACAAGTCCAACAACCAAATGTAGTCAGAAAAAAAGTAAAGGTGCAGAAGCGCTGGGTAACTCGCGGCGAAAAAATGATGTATGTAATCTTTGCTGTTATATTTCTAAGTATTTCTGCTTACTTGGTTAGCTACAGTTCTTCGTTAGACCAATTAAACCGTGAGGTTGAATCGTTAAATACACAAATTCAACAACAAACGGTACATAACAAAAATCTTGCTTTTAAACAAAAAGAATTAAGCCAACCTGAACGGATTATTGAAAATGCCAAAAAACACGGTCTGGAAGTTCAAAACACCCAAGTGAAACGTGCAACAGACCTAGTAGAATAGGTGTTAACGATGAAAAGTAGAACAACAGAAGTCATGCCAATTGTTTGGATTGTTATATTTACGAGCTTTTTTCTTGTCATTGCTGGAAGGTTTTTATATATTCAAGTATCTGGGGAAGTATCTGGAGTTTCGATTCAGGAGTTGGCTGATGAAAAAAGAACCAATAGCTATAGTATTCCTGCTAGTAGAGGGACAATTTACGACCGTAATGGAATGGCACTAGCTCAAGAACATGTGGTGTACCGTTTATATGCTATTGTTGATGAGTCACACACTACCAATCCTCTGCATCCCAAACATGTTAAAGATGTTAACGAGACTGCCCAAAAACTAGCACCTATATTAGAAATGGAAGAAAGTGAAATAGCAGAACGTTTGAACGAAGGGATTAAAAATGAAAGATTCCAGGTAGAATTTGGTTCTAACGCCAGAGAATTAAATCAGGAACAGAAAGAAGAGATTGAAGCTTTAGAATTACCTGGTATTAATTTTATAGAAGAACCAATCCGTTTCTATCCCAACGGGATGTTTGCTTCACACACAATCGGACTAACTGATAAACAAGATGATCAAATTGTCGGAATTAATGGTGTGGAAGGGTTCATGAATGATTTGCTTACTGGAGTCAATGGTTCGATTTCGTATCAACGTGATAAATTTAATATGAAACTATTAGATCCTAAAGAGGTCATTAATGAGCCAGATAATGGCGATGATGTTTACCTAACACTTGATCAAAAAATTCAAACATTAGTTGAAGATGCATTATCAGAGGTGGAAGATGAGTATGATCCTGCTAGAATGACGGCTGTAGTTATGAATGCCAAGACAGGGGAAATACTAGCTCTTAGTAACAGACCTAGTTATAACCCTAATGACATTGGCGAAGTAGAGAACTGGTATAATGATGTTATTGCCACACCTTTCGAACCTGGTTCAACGATGAAAGTATTTACATTAGCCTCAGCGATTGAAGAAGGTGTCTGGAATCCTGATGACCAATATGAATCAGGAACATACAAAGCTGGTGGTAGAACAATAGGAGACCATAATGGTCGTCAAGGTTGGGGTAAAATCAGTTATTTAGAAGGGATTCAGCGTTCCTCTAATGTTGCTGCGGCAAAGTTAGCTTATGAAAAGGTAGGATCTGAAAAATTTTTAGAGTATTTAAAAGCATTTGATTTTGATCAAAAAACAGGGATTGACTTACCTGGGGAAGTTGCAGGCGAAATTCTTTATAATTGGGAAAGTGAAAAGGTAACTACTGCATTTGGTCAAGGAACTACTACTACACCAATACAATTGATGAAAGCAGCAACTGCCATAACAAATGAAGGTAAAATGTTAAAACCATATATCATTGATAAAACAGTGGATCATGATACAAATGAAGTAATTGCTGAGAAAGAACCTGAAGTAGTAGGTGAACCAATCTCTTCCGAAACTGCGAAAAAAACGTTAGAGGTACTAGAAACGGTTATTACTTCTGAAAATGGGACAGGCCATAACATTTATAATTTGAACGATTATTCTGTTGCAGGTAAAACAGGTACTGCCAACTTTGTAGATCCTGAGACAGGCAAATATAAAACAGGAAGAAATAGTTACATCTTTTCTTTCTTAGGCATGGCTCCTGCAGAAGACCCTGAGTTAATTATGTATGTATCAGTAAAAGAACCGAACTTAGAAGTAACAGAATCAGGTTCAGCACCCGTTTCTTTTGTGTTCAAAAATGTAATGGAAAATAGTTTGCGATATTTAAATATTGAACCGGACAAAGATGCTACAGAGCCAATCGAAGTAGTGGAGATTCCTGAGTGGGAAGGTAAACAAACAGATTCATATGTTAATAAACTGAAAGAGTTAGGTGTAAAGCCAATTGTTATCGGAGATGGTGAAAATATTAAGAAAGTAAACATGCAACCAGGTACAAAGATAACAGCAAGGCAAACTGTTATGGTGGCAACGGATAATATGAAAATGCCAGATTTAACTGGATGGTCATTTAGAGATGTCTTATCTTTCCGAGACTTTTTAGATCTAGATTTAGAGTGGATGGGGAATGGTTATGTCAAGAAACAAAGTATTGAGACAGGATCATCACTTAATGAACAAGATTATTTAATGGTTGAACTGGAAGAACCGGATGTGCCGGAAGATCAGGAAAATGCATCAGATGAATCCGGTGAAGAAGCGAACGAAGAAGAATAGTAAACAATCATACACAGTGTTCTATTCAGCCTTTCACAAACATATATTGGGACAAACAGTTTCTTGAATTAAAGGAGATATGTCATGAAACGAATAACCAATATTAAGGTGCAACGCAGAATAGTCACTGTGTTTCTTTTTGCATTAATCATTATGGCAGTCATTGTGATAAGATTAGGATATGTGCAATTTATCTGGTCCGATTTTCTAATTGCTGAGGCAGAAGATTTGTGGAGTAGAGATATTGTATTTGAGCCAGAAAGAGGTAAGATTATTGACACTAATGAAGAGGTTTTAGCGGAGAATGTTTCCGCACCTACTGTAATGGTTGTGCCAAGACAAGTGACAGAAGCAGAACAAACAGCCAGACAGTTAGCAAATGTACTGGATATGTCTTATGAAGATGTATTAGAAGCAATTCATAAAAATGAGCGGATTGTGATATTGCAGCCAGAAGGAAGGAAAATTTCGGAAGAAAAGGCGATGGCTGTTCAAATGTTAGATTTAGAAGGTATTTATATTGCAGAAGATTCTATTCGACACTATCCCAATGGGGCTTATTTGTCACATGTACTTGGGTTTAGTGGCATTGATAACCAAGGATTAACGGGACTTGAATTAATGTATGAAGAGATGTTAAGTGGAACAGAAGGTAGTTTATCCTTTTACAGTGATGCAAAAGGAAAAAGAATGCCGCAAATGGCTGATAAATATACTCCCCCTGAAGACGGCTATGATCTTCAACTCACCATAGATAGCAGGGTTCAAACTATTATGGAAAGAGAATTAGATATAGCTGAAGAAAAATATAATCCAGATGGCGCGATAGCTATTGCAGTAAATCCCAAGGATGGAAGTATATTGGGAATGTCATCTAGACCGAATTTTGATCCTGCAAATTATCAGGATATTAGTGCCGAAGTATATAATCGCAATTTGCCGATTTGGAGCACATATGAGCCTGGTTCCACATTTAAAATTATAACGTTAGCAGCAGCTTTGGAAGAAGGACTTGTGGATCTTGAAAACGATGAATATGTGGATGATGGAGATATTGAGGTAGGTGGAACACATTTACATTGCTGGAAAAGTGGAGGGCATGGACATCAAACATTTTTAGAAGTTGTACAGAATTCGTGCAACCCAGGTTTCATTGTTTTAGGACAGAAGCTAGGTAAAGAAAGATTATTTTCTTATATTGAGGATTTTGGCTTTGGTCAAAAAACAGGTATTGATTTACAAGGTGAAGCTACAGGGATTTTGTTTGATTTAGACAATGTTGGTCCTGTGGAGTTAGCGACTACTGCTTTTGGTCAAGGTGTATCAGTCACCCCAATCCAACAAGTAATGGCTGTATCAGCTGCGGTTAACGGTGGTTATTTATATGAACCATATGTTGCAAAAGCATTCCTCGACCCTGTGACAGGTGAAGCAGTTAATACCACTGAGCCCGTCTTAAAAAATCGAATTATTTCGGCTGATACATCTAAAGAAGTGCGTGAGGCTCTTGAGTCTGTTGTTGCTTTAGGAACTGGTCGAAGTGCTTATGTGGATGGTTATCGAGTTGGGGGAAAGACAGGGACTGCACAAAAAGTCGGTGAAGATGGAAAGTATATGGAGAATAACCACATTGTATCATTTATAGGCTTTGCGCCAGCAGATGATCCTGAAATAGTTGTGTATGTTGCGGTAGATAATCCAAAAGATGTTGTGCAATTTGGTGGAGTAGTAGCTGCTCCAATTGTCGGTACTATTATAGAAGATAGCCTGCGTGCTTTAGGAGTGCCAAGGCAAGATGATGGTATTGAAAAAGACTACCAATGGCCTGAATCTCCTCCAGTAGAAGTACCTGACTTAGTCGGTTTAAATAAAAGTGAATTACAGCAGTATTTGGTTTCCTTAGAAGTTGATGTGGTGGGAGAAGGAGATTATATTATTGATCAAGCACCTGCTGCAGGAGAAAAAGTCCAAGAAGGTAGTAAAATCAGGCTTGTTTTAGGCGATAAATAGTTAAAAATATTTATCGTAAAGTTTAAAAGTCTTTGATATAATAATGTAGTTGTTTATCAAAAGTAACCCAAAAAAGAAAAGGTGACTAATATGAATGCTAAAGAATTAATCAAAAATTTACCAGATTATCAATGTCAACAGAACCTTGATATGCTTAATATAAAACATATAGAAATGGATCATAGACTTTTAAAAGAAAACTCTTTATTTGTTTGTATCAAAGGGTACACCGTAGATGGTCATCAATTTGCAGAAGCTGCAGTTGAAAATGGTGCAACAGTTATCGTAGCGGAAAAAGAACTGGATGTATCTGTACCAGTCGTTATCGTTCCAGATACATCCAGGGCTTTGGCTCATTTAGCTAACAATTTTTATGACCATCCTTCCAGTAAGTTAAAGGTTATAGGTGTCACCGGTACAAATGGAAAAACATCGGTTACAAATATCATCGATGAAATTCACCATTATGCAAAACAAAAAACAGCAATAATAGGTACGATTCAAATGGTGATTGATGGAGAAAGTCATCCAGTAAAAAATACAACCCCTGATTCTTTATTTTTACAAAAAAACTTACATCAAATGGTCGAAAAGAAAATAGATGTTGCGACAATGGAAGTATCTTCTCATGCTTTGGATTTAGGGAGAGTTCATGGAGTAGATTTCGATATCGCTGTATTTACTAATTTAAGCCAAGATCACCTTGATTATCATCAAACAATGGAAAACTACCTATTCGCTAAAAGTTTATTATTTTCTCAGTTAGGTAATACTTTGAAACATGAAAGACCAAAATATGCAGTTATTAATCAAGATGATGAACATGCAGAATTTTTAAATAGAGTAACAGCTCAACCAGTGTTAACCTACGGTGTACAAAACAAAGCATCTTTTCAAGCTGTCAATGTAGAATTGATGGCTAATGGTGTTTCCTTTATAATGAAAACACCAAAAGGAAATGTTCCAATCAAGAGTAAACTTATGGGAATGTTTAGTGTTTATAACTTATTAGCAGCGGCAACTGCAGCTTATGCCTCTGGTATTGAATTAGACATCATACAACATGTATTAAACAATACTACAGGAGTAAAAGGACGTTTCCAACCAGTGGAACATAAGCAAGACTTTGGTGTAATTATTGATTATGCACACACACCAGACTCATTGGAAAATGTCTTGTCAACCATCAAGCGCTTTTGCGCAGGAAATATACGTGTAGTAGTTGGTTGTGGTGGAGATCGGGATCGTCGTAAAAGACCATTGATGGCAGAGGTTGCCTGTCAATACGCAGATCAAGCTATCTTTACTTCTGATAATCCACGTTCAGAATCCTCGCAAGCAATTATTGATGATATGGTGGAAGGTCTGAAGCATAACAATTATCAAACGATATTAGATCGTGAAGAAGCAATTAAACAAGCAATTGAACAAGCAAATGACAAAGATGTTGTATTAATTGCTGGTAAAGGACATGAAACATACCAAATTGTAGGAGACAAAGTCTTAGATTTTGACGATGAACAAGTAGCTATCAAGTATTTGAATTAATCAGTTACTTTCGTTACCCCCGGATAGAAGATTGGAGAGAACATGGATGAATGAATATACGTTTTTAATTACAGTAGCGATCGCATTTTTAATTACTGTCCTACTATCCCCGATTTTAATTCCTTTTCTGAAAAGGTTAAAATTTGGACAAAGTATTAGAGAAGAAGGACCTCAATCACACCAAAAAAAATCAGGCACGCCAACAATGGGTGGTGTTATGATTATCCTAAGTATTTCGATAACGAGCATCGTTGTCGTTAGCCGTGTTAACAATGGTATGTTGGGCTATGAGGTCTTGTTGTTACTATTAGTATTAATTGGGTTCGGCTTATTAGGATTCCTTGATGATTTTATTAAAGTGGTTTTAAAACGAAACCTAGGATTAACCTCTAAGCAAAAGTTATTAGGACAAATCGTGATTGCAATTATCTTTTATGTAGTATTATTGCAACAAAATTTTTCAACAAGCATTGCTGTACCAGGTACCAACATCTCGTTTGACTTAGGGTGGCTATATCCTATTTTTATCGTTGTAATGTTAGTTGGTGCTTCCAATGCCGTTAATCTGACTGATGGGCTTGATGGATTATTGGCAGGGACAGCTGCTATTGCGTTTGGTGCGTTTGCTATATTAGCTTGGTATGGTATCCCGAATTTGAGTGTAACATTATTTAGTTTATCTGTTGTAGGTGCATTATTGGGATTCCTAGTATTTAATGCACACCCTGCCAAAGTATTTATGGGAGATACTGGTTCGTTGGCTCTGGGTGGTGCTATTGCCGCAATTGCTATTCTTTTAAAATTGGAAATTTTATTAGTTATTATTGGCGGTGTTTTTGTTTTAGAGACATTGTCCGTTATTATTCAGGTTATTTCTTTTAAAACAAGAGGAAAGAGAATCTTTCTAATGAGCCCACTGCACCATCACTATGAGTTAAAAGGGTGGTCTGAATGGAGAGTAGTGACCACTTTTTGGGCAGTCGGTATATTATTTGCAATTTTAGGTATTTATATTGAGGTGTTGTCATCATGAGAAAATTAAAGAATTTCCCTTTTGCTAAAGTACTTGTGTTAGGTCTTGCCAAAAGTGGAACAGCTGTTGCGAATTTGTTAAATAGAAATGGTGTTGAGGTAGTTGCCAATGATTTGAAAGCTACAGAAGATGATGAAAATGTACAGACTCTCCGCTCTCAAGGTGTTTCTGTAGTTGTTGGTGAACACCCTTTGTCATTGATTGAAGATGTCGATGCCATTATTAAAAATCCGGGTATTCCCTATGAAAATGTTTTAATAGATAGTGCTGTTAAACAAGATATTCCTGTTTTAACAGAAATAGAATTAATACCATACTTCGGCATTAATCAAATCGTTGGTATCACTGGTTCAAATGGGAAAACTACGACAACAACTTTAATTTATGAAATGTTTAAAAAAGCAGATGCACCCGTTAGCTTGGCGGGAAACATTGGCCATGTTGCATCAGAAGTTGCCGAGCAAATGGATGATAAGCAAACAATGATTGCTGAATTATCTTCTTTTCAATTATTAGGTATAGATACATTTAAACCTAAAGTCGCCGTACTGCTTAATCTTTTTGAAGCACATTTAGATTACCATCATACATTGGAACATTATCAAAATGCAAAAGCTAATATCTTTAAAAATCAAACTGAACATGATTATTTAGTTTATAATGCTGATGATCAACGTATTGTGAATTTAATTAAAGATGCTGACGCCATCCGTGTACCATTTAGCCGTAAAGGTGGAATCACGAACGGTACATATTGTGACGAAGAAGCAATATATTTCCGTGGAGAGAAAGTGATTGACTTAGCATCTGTCGTGTTAGTAGGTGAACATAACCTAGAGAATATTTTAGCTGCTATTTCGGTTGCGAAACTTGAAGGTATTTCAAATCAAGTGATTGAAACTGTCCTTACCACATTTACAGGCGTAACACATCGTCTGCAATTTGTAAAAGAAGTGAACGGTCGAAAGTTTTATAATGATTCCAAAGCTACTAATATACTTGCAACAACTAAGGCATTATCAGCATTTAATCAATCGATCATCTTGCTTGCAGGCGGTCTTGACCGCGGTAATGATTTCGATGAATTAATACCATATATGTCAAATGTGAAGGCACTTGTATTGTTTGGTGAAACAAGTCCGAAATTACGAAAAGTCGGAGAGGCTAGTGGAATAGAAAATATAGAATTGGTAGACACGATGAATGAAGCTGTTCAAAAAGCATATCAATTATCCAATAAAGAAGATGTTGTCTTATTATCACCTGCTTGTGCAAGCTGGGATCAATATAAAACCTTTGAAGAAAGAGGCAACATGTTTATGGAATCTGTGCATAAATTATAATAGGGGCTTGTCTATTATAATAAGCGCAGACGATGTTGTATGAAAATATAACGGGCCCCTAATTCATTAATAGATTTGGGGGTTTTTTTCGTGCAACCGAAGATGAAAAGTCAACATACGCCGGATTATATCTTGATTTTTGTCATTATTGCTATTTTGTTGGTCGGAACAATCATGGTTTATAGCGCCTCTTCGATTTGGGCTGAGTATAAATTCAATGATTCTTTTTACTTCTTAAAGCGACAGATACTTTTTGCTGGTGTGGGTATGATTGCGATGATGATTGTTTCTAACATTCCTTATTTTCAGTGGATAAAGTATCGAAAATGGATTTTTATTGGCTCGTTAATCCTGTTAGTTGCTGTTTTGATTCCTGGAATCGGAATGGTTAGAGGTGGTGCAAGAAGTTGGATAGGAGTAGGTGCATTTAGCATTCAACCTGCCGAATTTATTAAACTTGCGATGATTATGTTTTTAAGTGGTTTTCTAGTCAATCATCAGGATAAAATTACAGAATTCAAAAAGGGTTTTCTCCCACCACTTGCGATTTCAGTAATCGTGTTTCTAATTATTATGCTTCAGCCTGATTTAGGTACAGGTATGGTATTCTTGTTAACCTGTTTTCTGTTAATTTTCGTAGCAGGTGCCAAAATCATGCACTTTGTATTTTTAGCAGGCTTTGGTGTCATTGGGTTTTTACTGCTAATTATCTCTGCTCCCTACAGAATCAATCGTATCACAGCATTTCTCGATCCTTGGCAAGATCCTTTAGGGACAGGCTTTCAAATTATTCAGTCCTTGTACGCGATTGGACCTGGGGGGTTATTAGGAGTTGGTTTTGGAAACAGCTTGCAAAAATATTTTTACCTGCCGGAACCGCATAATGATTTTATTTTTGCAATAATTGCAGAGGAATTGGGATTCATTGGTGCAAGTTTTGTCATTGTCCTATTCTTTTTATTTGTCTGGAGAGGAATATTAACGGCGATCCATGCACCAGATCTTTTTGCAAGATTACTAGCAGTTGGCATTGTTGGTATGATAGCTATCCAAGTAATGATTAATATCAGTGTTGTCATTGGTTTAATTCCGGTCACTGGCATAACATTGCCATTCTTAAGCTATGGAGGTTCCTCTTTAACTTTGACGCTTTGTTCTGTCGGAATATTAATCAACATTAGTAAATATCGGCAATAAACTTGGGAGATTTGGATGATACCTAGAAAGTAATGTCTATGATATAATCGGAATAAGACATGCATACAAAAATTAGTGAATTGGATAATAGAAAAGGAAGTATAAATATGGTACAAAAAAGAGTCGTTTCAATAGAAGATCGAATTCCAAAGTTGAAACAAGAACGTCGAAAAAAAGCAAACAGAAAACTGATTTTTTATTTGCTCATCTTTTTTGTATTAATTTTTATTGTGATTTATTTGCAATCACCCATGAGTTATGTAAAAAATATATCAGTAAATGGTTTGCAATGGCTGTCAAAAGAAGAAATAATAAATCAGAGCGAAATAGAAGAAAATGCAAACTTTTGGGGAGTACAAACGAAAGAATTAGAAGAAAATATTGTATCACATCCACAAGTTAAAGAGGCGGATGTTTCGAAATCATTTCCGAATACGATCGTTATGGATATAACGGAATTAAGTCATGTAGCTTATGTTGAATTGGACGGAAAAATACAGCCACTTTTAGAAAATGGCGATTTGTTAGACGAGGTTAATTCTTCCAATATAAATGGAGACGTTCCTATTTTAAAAGGATTTAACGATAATCACTATTTGCAAGAAATAGCGGAAGAATTAGCCAACCTATCTACATATGTTGCTGCATTAATCTCTGAAGTAAACTGGATTCCTTCAGATTCCAATCCATATAAGATTCAACTATATATGACAGATGGCCAGGAGGTAGAGTCCTCGATACGGAATTTATCTACAAATATGGACAGCTATCCTTCAATTGTAAGTCAGTTGGATCAGAGTAAAGCAGGTATTATTAAAATTGACGAAAGTGGAGCAGTATTTACTCCATATGAAGTAGATAAGGAAGAGGAGGAGGAGATCGAAGAGGAAAATGAAGAGTAGACAATTAGTGTTTGCATTGGTCTTTCTGGTATCGGGCTTTTTGTTAACTTTTAGTTACCAGCAAACAAAAACAACTGCTGAAATCTCACAAGTCAATAATCAGGAATGGGAACGAGATTTTTATTATCGAAAACAATTAATCGATATGGAAGAAAAAAATAAGCAATTAAGATCTGAATTAACACAAATTCGCCAAGAAGTACAAGCCATAGAACAGGAAATTGGTGAGGAAGTTGATGTATTAAAAGATTTAGTAGCTACCAAATCTAATTTGCAAAAATTGACTGGTGAATTGTCAATTAGTGGTGAAGGAATTATGGTAACATTAAAAGATGCAAGCTTTATTCCAGCGGAAAATCATGCGAATCAATATATTGTTCATGACCGGCACATTCATCAAACGGTAAACGAATTATTTAGTGCTGGTGCCAAAGCGATTGCAATAAATGGACAGCGAATATATCGTAATAGTTACATATCTTGTATTGGGCCAGTTATATCAATTGACGGCAATTCATATCCTGCACCATTTGTGATTACTGCGATTGGTGATCAAGAAGTCCTTGATGTCAGTTTAAACCTTAGAAATGGGATTATCGACCAACTTGTTCAAGATAACATCGAAGTGACAATCGAGAAGAAATCTAATATTGAAATGTACGCAAAGGATATGTGACGGTATGAAAAATGTTTTTAATAAACAACACGTTGCGATTGGAATAGTATGTTTATTGATCGGCTTGATGATTGCGATATTATTTAATACCAATCACCAAACCATTGATCGAGATACAAGAGATACTTGGGAAATTAGAACAGCACTGTTAGAAGAACAGAAAACTCAGCAAAATCTATACATGGAAATTGCAGAAGCAGAGCAAACACTTCAAGAGTATCAAGAACAAACAGAACACCAGCAAATTGAATCATTAAAAAATTCGATCCAAGAATTACGAGATCAAGCAGGATTAACAAAGAAAAGTGGACAAGGGATAATTATTACACTAGAACCAATGTTTTTAGAAGAAGATTATCAGGAATATCCTGAAATAAATGCCGAGTTACTCCAATTATTAATCAACGAATTAAATGCAGCTGGTGCAACTGAAATGGCTATTGAAAGTCAACGAGTCATTAATATAACACCGATAAGAGATGTGAATGGAAACATATATGTCAACAATAGTTCAATTGGAGATTTACCAACTAAAATACAAGTACTTACAAATGGTTCGGAAGAAATAATAAAGCATCTAGAGGTTAGTGAAATAGGTGACTACTTCGCGTTAGAAAATGTTACAATGAATATATCTGAACAAAGTGATATTGTACTTCCAGAGTATGATGAGCAAATTGACTTACAAGATGTAGATATTGTTGATGTCCCAGAAGAAGGTGAAAGTTAATGTGGTTACCGGCACTTTTTTTAATAATTGGTTTATTATTAGGTTTTATGACAAACATGAGCATACCAGATGCTTATACCAATTATTTATCTATTGCAGTGTTGGCTGCTTTAGATACGCTATTTGGAGGTATCAGGGCCCAGCTAGAGGCGAAATTTGACCAAAAAGTATTTATTTCTGGTTTTTTCTTCAATGTATCTTTAGCTGCTTTTTTAGCCTTTATCGGAGTACAGCTAGGTATTGATTTATATTTAGCAGCAATTTTTGCATTTGGAGTAAGGTTATTCCAGAATTTAGCTATGATAAGAAGGAACTTACTAGAAAAATATGAGATGTACAGAAAAGCAAAAAAAGGTACTAAATCATAATATTTAATATTTTTCCGGTAAATTTACATATATTCATGTAAAAATATTGTTTTTTTTATTATAATAGTGTTTAATACAGTTTATTATACTTATATGCAATGAATCGTAGTTTAATGCATTGAAATAGGAGGTGCCTTATGGATAACGGTGAAATTCTAGTCAGCTTGGATATAGGTACATCAAAAATAAAGGTTATCATCGGAGAAATTCTTGGTGATTCTTTAAATGTGATTGGGGTTGGTACCGCTAAGTCTCTAGGTATGAAAAAAGGAGCCATCGTTGATATAGACGAGACTGTTCACTCAATTCGAACAGCAGTCGAACAAGCTGAACGCATGGTAGATATACATATTGATCAAGTTATAGTAGGAATTAATGGTAATCATGTGCAATTACAACCATGTCATGGAGTTGTTGCAGTATCCAGTGATGATAAGGAAATATCAGAAGAAGATATTCATCGTGTATTGGATGCAGCACAGGTCATGTCCATTCCACCTGAAAGAGAAATTGTTGATGTTATACCAAAGCAATTTATCGTTGACGGATTAGATGAGATTCGAGATCCCAGAGGAATGATTGGGGTTCGATTAGAAATGGAAGGTACGATTATTACTTGTTCGAAGACAATGTTACATAATATATTGAAATGTGTTGAAAAAGCTGGTTTAAGTATTATGGATATTTGCTTGCAACCATTAGCAACAGGAGAAGTGGCTCTATCTCAAGACGAGAAAAATTTAGGCGTTGCATTACTCGATATAGGTGGAGGAAGTACAACCGTTTCTGTTTTTGAAAATGATGGATTGGTAGCTACTAGTGTAATACCATTAGGTGGGTATAATATTACGAAGGACTTATCTATCGGACTCCGCACATCATCAGAAGAGGCAGAGGATATTAAACTCGATCATGGACACGCCTTCTTTAATGATGCCAATGAAGAGGAAACATTTGAAGTGAATATTATTGGTAGTAATCAAAGGCAGGTGTATAATCAGCTAGATTTAACCGAAATAATCGAAGCTAGATTAGAAGAAATATTAGTATATAGTGCTCGTGAGATTCAAAAGATGGGATATGATGAAATTCCTGGTGGTCTGGTGCTTACAGGTGGTACGATGAGTATGCCAGGGGCTGCTGATTTAGCACAAGATATTTACCAAAGTAATGTTCGAATTGCGATTCCTGATTATATTGGGGTTCGTGAACCTCAATTTACAGCAGGCATTGGTATCTTGAAATTTGCGTACAAGAATGCGAAAATACAAGGGAAAGAGTTTTCAGATGCAGTAACAGAACAACGAGAACAAGTACATCAGGTAGATATGGAAAAACCTAAGCCAAAACCAAAACGAACAAAGAAACCAACCAATAAACAAAATGTGAAAGAAAAGAAAGAACCTAAATTAGCAAACTTCTTCAAATATTTCTTTGATTAAGAATATTGGGGTAAATGAAGACGTGGAAAAAGACAGACTATTAATCTAGCAAAATGGGAGGAAATGGTATGTTAGACTTTGATACGAATATGGATCAGCTAGCTACGATAAAAGTAATCGGTGTAGGCGGTGGTGGAAGCAACGCTGTTAACCGAATGATAGAGCACGGTGTACAAGGTGTAGAATTTATTGCAGTGAATACAGATGCACAAGCATTAAATCTTTCCAAAGCAGAAGTTAAAATGCAAATTGGTACAAAATTAACAAGAGGATTGGGTGCAGGTGCAAACCCAGAAGTAGGAAGAAAGGCTGCAGAAGAAAGCAAGGAACAAATTGAAGAAATCCTTAAAGGCTCTGACATGGTCTTTGTGACAGCTGGTATGGGTGGTGGAACAGGAACAGGTGCTGCTCCAGTTATTGCCCAAGTAGCTAAAGAGTTAGGAGCATTAACTGTAGGGGTAGTTACTCGCCCGTTTACTTTTGAAGGTAGAAAAAGAGCAACTCAAGCGGTCTCAGGTATTGATGGATTAAAAAGCAGTGTAGATACATTAATTGTTATTCCTAATGACCGATTACTAGAAATAATTGATAAAAATACACCTATGCTAGAAGCATTCCGTGAAGCAGATAATGTCTTACGCCAAGGTGTACAAGGTATTTCGGATTTAATTGCAACACCTGGACTAATAAACGTCGACTTTGCCGATGTGAAAACTATTATGGCTGATAAAGGTTCGGCACTAATGGGTATCGGTGTAGCTACAGGTGAAAGTCGTGCAGCTGAGGCAGCTAAGAAGGCTATTTCATCACCACTACTGGAAACTTCTATTGATGGTGCGCATGGTGTCTTGATGAACATAACAGGCGGAACTAATTTAAGCTTATATGAAGTACAAGAGGCAGCAGACATTGTTACATCAGCTGCAGATCAAGAAGTGAATGTTATTTTCGGTTCCGTCATCAACGAGGATTTGAAGGATGAAATTGTCGTAACTGTTATTGCAACCGGCTTTGATGAGTCACAAATCAAAAATGCACAAAATAAACCAAAATCTGTTTTACAAGCTAGCTCTCCTAAGAGAGAAAAACAGCAGCCAGAAAAAACACAAGAACCTAGTCCATCATCTTCTTCTAGTTCAAGACCAAAGCAGGAAGAGGACACATTAGATATACCAACATTTTTAAGAAATCGTAATCGAAGAAGATAAGCACAGTAAACCCCCGTTTCAGTTGTTTTGAAACGGGGGTTTCTTAATCTAACAAAATACATACATATTATCCATAAACTGCGCAGTAACTTGCACGTGTATTTGCTCTCTTCCATTCTTGACATAGAGAGTGCAGACAAACCGCCCCGGCAGAATACTGCGCTTTCCGTGGGCGATCTTGAGCTAACTTGGTAAAGAAAAGCACTTTACCAAGTGGATCTTCGGCTCGTGCTGTTCCCACAGGAGTCTCCGTATTCTGCCTACGCTATTTTTGTTATCTGATTATAGAAAGAAATAAACTCATGGAACTAAACTTTTCTGTTTAATTACAGTACTTATCGGTCTGCGAAAGCACTTTTAACATAGTCGTACCCTACGCTACATATGGTGGAGAAATCGACTATCTGTTTTCGGATAAGCGTTGTGTATCTTAACGAAGGCCGCCCACTTTCACTCCTGTGGGAATTGTTTGACCTGAAGATCCACTTTTTCGAGCGGTTTTGGCTCGAAAAAGTTAGCTGAAGGGCAAACCCCACGGAAAGGGAAGTGGGCAGCCGGAGTGGCGGTAATGATCACGATAAATGTCAAAATCACTTCATAGATAACTGTGCATTTAGTTTCGGTCAAACAGTACTTTCATTACTTCGCAGTTTATATCTACTATGTAAAAGAATCATTTTTTGATGTAGTTGACATAGTGCGAAGTATATTGAAATGCTTTCATAAGTTTTTAGCATACCTCTCTTAGATGCCTCTTCAGTAATTCAACATTTTTATGTTTTTTTTCTGAAAACTAGATGATTTTTGCATACAAACTGTGACAGACTTCTTTCTTTCTATTCTTTATACTAAATAGACAAGTAAAGCTTATTTCAAATTAGCTGGAAAGGAAGGACATGGTGGTTGTTTATGTAGAAGTCGTATGGCTGCTTAATTTCATGATAGACTGGATGATTCTATTACTAACTCAATCGATTACAAAACACATAACCAAATGGTATCGATTAGTAATAGCCAGTTTTTTTGGTTCACTTATTGTACCAATATCCTTCATTTTTCCAACGTTTCCGATTGATTCATGGATACTAAAAATAGTGCATTCTTTTATTATTATTTGGATTGCTTTTGGCTTTCAAAACGTTGCTATCTATTTTAAATTGCTTTGTTCATTTTATTTTATGACATTTTCGATAGGTGGTGGCTTATTTGCCATTCACTTTTTATTTTCAACTGAAGATTATTTATCAAGTCCAGGTCTAGCAAATGATGAAATACATGGCCTATTTGTTTTAATTGGATTTCCAATCATCTTTTTCTTTACAAAATACCGAATGGACAAGCACAAAATGCATCAGTTCCAACAAGAGTTTTACTATCGGGTAACGATTAAGTGGAAAGGTAAACAAGTCGAAACAACTGGATATTTGGATAGTGGAAACCATTTAGTAGATCCGTTTACCCAGACGCCAGTCATTATTGTCGATCAAACAATTTTAGAACAGTGGTTTGACAAAGAAGAAATCATGAAACTGCAAAAATCCGCTCAGAATTTAATGGAAGGTGAAATACTCGATTCTACTTCGGACTCTTTTCGAATTTTACCTTTTCAAGGGGTGAGTGGGCAACATAATTTTATGCTGGCTTTTAAACCGGATTTACTTGAAATACATATGAAAAATGTCCAACTGACAAACAAGAAGGTTTTAATAGGTATTCAATTTGGGAATTTAGTGGCTGACAACAGTTACCATTGTTTACTACACCCTAAACTTTTTCAGCAGACAGGGTGACATTATAAAGGATAAGGAGTGGAAGGAATGCTAATCGTACAACAAAAATATAAAATGATATTTTACAAAATTTTGAAGAAAATGGGTTTTAAAGTAGACGAAATCTATTACATTGGGGGAAGCGAAGCATTACCACCACCACTATCTAAGGAAGAGGAATATGAATTAATTCATCGATTGCCAGTAGGTGATAAAGCTGCAAGAGCTATGTTAATTGAAAGAAACTTACGCCTTGTTGTCTATATTGCGAGAAAATTTGAAAATACGGGTATTAATATTGAGGATTTAATCAGTATTGGAACAATTGGTTTAATTAAAGCGATCAATACTTTTAATCCCGAAAAGAAGATTAAACTAGCGACATACGCGTCAAGGTGTATTGAAAATGAGATATTAATGTATCTTCGGAAAAATAACAAAATAAAAACAGAGGTTTCGTTTGATGAACCGTTAAATGTGGATTGGGATGGCAATGAGCTTTTACTCTCAGATGTGTTAGGTACAGATGAGGATGTGACCTTTAAAGATTTAGAACAGAGCATTGATAAAACATTATTACGAAAAGCGTTAGATCAATTAAATGGCAGAGAAAGACAAATTATGGAGTTAAGATTTGGTCTAGTGGATAAAGAAGAAATGACCCAAAAAGATGTAGCGGATTTACTTGGTATCTCGCAATCCTACATTTCACGATTGGAGAAAAAAATTATTAAAAGGCTTCAAAAAGAGTTTAATAAAATGGTCTGAAAAACACATGTGGTAAATGATGGATGATGCATAAAAACCTCCCGATTGGTGATACTGATTTTTGAGAAGGATCTCCAATTGGGAGGGTATTAAATGACAAGACATAAAGTAGAAATTTGTGGGGTAGATACAGCAACCTTACCAGTATTAAAGAATGATGAAATGCGAATTTTATTTAAGGCTATGCAGAATGGGGATCAATCTGCAAGAGAAAAATTAGTTAATGGCAATTTAAGATTAGTACTTAGTGTTATTCAAAGATTTCATAATCGCGGGGAGTACGGTGATGATTTATTTCAAGTCGGTTGTATCGGTTTATTAAAATCAATTGATAATTTTGATTTAAGTCAGAATGTAAAATTCTCCACCTATGCTGTCCCAATGATTATCGGTGAAATTAGACGGTATTTACGTGATAATAATCCGATAAGAGTATCCAGGTCATTACGAGATATTGCCTATAAAGCGCTGCATGCAAGAGAGAAATTATTAAACAAAACGTCAAAAGATCCTTCTCCTATGGAAATTGCAGAAGAATTAGATGTACCAGTAACTGATGTGATTTTTGCTCTTGATGCAATTCAGGACCCTGTCTCTTTATTTGAGCCTATTTTTAATGATGGTGGGGATCCAATTTATGTAATGGATCAAGTAAGTGATGACAATGTGAAAGATAACGACTGGATTAATCATTTGTCAATAAAAGAAGGTATGCAGCGATTAAATAAACGTGAAAAAATGATACTAAACAAACGTTTTTTCCAAGGTAAAACACAGATGGAAGTAGCTGAAGAAATCGGTATTTCGCAAGCTCAAGTGTCACGACTGGAAAAAGCTGCAATTAAAGAAATGAATAAAGAAATGTTTGAATAAAAATAGGAGCAAAGCCATAGCGGTTTTGCTCCTATTATTCATTCAAAACATACTGCGGATCATCTGTTAACAGGACTGCGCTTCCGGGGATATCCCTGTCTGTTCCAGGGATATCTCTTTCCCTTCCCTGGATATTCATTTCTGTTGCCTGGATATAGTCGTTTATCCATGGAAGAGAAGACGTTATCCTCGGAAGAGAAAACTTTATCCCCGGAACAGCGAAGACTCTTCCGGGGATAAGGATCGGAATTCCGGAACAGTTTGCTCCAATGGAGGTAATTAATTTATGTCCACGTTATTTCATCGTTTATAAATATTGTGTGTTTTATGATGTTAAGAAGCGATGAGGTTTCATCGCTTCTTGGCTCTTTTGTCTGCTCTTTCGCCTCGTTCTTTTGCTTCTAAATCTTCTGCGTCGGCGAGTTCATTAGAGAATTCTACGTCAATTCCATCTGTTTTTTCCATTTTTGGTGTTTGTGCTAATGGATTTCTCGTAGTATTTTTCTTATGTTCATCTCTACCCATATTAATCCCTCCTCGTATACTTAATGTGTGCCATTATGAAGAGAACATGTGCGAATTTTATTGTCATAAACACCATATTTTTTAAGTCAAGACATATATATTGATATAAAGGAGGGAGCGAAATGATAACATTATCCGCTTTACAAATGAAAGATATTGTGTATATTGAAGATGGAACAAAAATAGGGAGTTTAACGGATATTGAGATAAATGTAGATATGGGGAAAATAACTAATTTAGTAGTGGCAACAAAAACAAAAACTTTTGGAGTTTTTGGAGAGTCACGGGAAATCATCATTCCTTGGGAACATGTTATGAAAATAGGACATGATGTTATTTTGGTGAAAAAGAACGGACAATATCCAACTCTTCCAGTTCAAGAGAAAGAGGATTCTTCATCCACTTATCAGCAGTAATCGACATCGAACTGTATTACAACGCTAAAATATGATAAAATGATCTAAAATAGGAGGGGTATGATGACAGAACCCTTTATGCAACTTGAAGATGAAGGAATATTATGGATTAAACCATGGATGAGTAATAACTCTAACATTGTAGCTGGTTTTACAACACGTGAGGGCGGTATTAGTCATCCCCCATATCAAAGTAATAACCTAGGTTTTCATGTAGAGGATAATCCAAGCGATGTGTTACAAAACCGACAACGTGTAGCGGAAATGATCTCATTTTCATTAGACAAGTGGGTAATGGCAGACCAAATACATGGTAATCATGTGCAGTTTATTCAATCAAAAGATAGTGGTAGTGGAGCATTTTCCAGAGAGGATGCAATACCAGAAACTGATGGTTTAATTACAACGGAAAAAAATGTGTTGTGTACCGCATTGTTTGCAGATTGTGTTCCATTATTTTTCGCTGACAGGAAGCAAGGAACAGTTGCTATTTCACATGCAGGTTGGAAAGGGACTGTTTCCAATATTGCAAAAAAAACAATCGATCATTTTAAACAATTGTCTTCTGATGTAAAAGATATTGAGGTTGTGATTGGACCAAGTATTTGCGGCTCGTGCTATCAAGTAAATGATCATGTTATTCAGCATATTGATGCAAAATATGTTGATTCTTATCAAGGGGCAGATGACCAATACCAGTTAGATTTAAAAGATTTAAACTATCGATTATTAGTGGATGCAGGGGTTTCACCCGATCATATACATATTTCCAAGTATTGCACATCACATCATTCATCATTTTTCTCTCATCGAAGAGACCAGCACCCTACTGGCCGAATGATGGGTTTTATTGCATTCGTTTAACGGTGATGAAAGGAGCTTTAAACATGACAGTAGCAGAAAATCTCACACAAATACAGGAAAATATCAAACATGCATGCGAGAAAGCGGGACGGGATCCTGAAGATATCACCATTATCGGGGTAACAAAATATGTTACAATAGAAAGAGCTATAGAAGCCGTTCATTCTGGGGTTCGCCATTTAGGTGAAAATCGAATGGAAGGTTTTCTTGAGAAACACGAGAATATAGGAGAACAAGCAATTTGGCATTTTATTGGTACGCTACAGTCCCGTAAAGTAAAAGACATTATTGATAAGATAGACTATATTCATTCATTAGACCGAAAATCATTAGCTAAAGAAATTAATAAACGAACAGACAAGCCTGTTGATTGTTTTGTTCAAGTGAATGTTAGTGGCGAAGAATCGAAGCATGGACTACAACTAGAAGAAGTTGAGTCGTTTATTGACACGTTACAAAACTACCCAAAGATTAGAGTAGTCGGATTAATGACGATGGCTCCGCATGTAGATGATGAACAGATATTGCGTAATGTCTTCCAATCCTTACATAAGATAAAGAATACTATTCAAGAAAAGGGATGGGACCATGCACCGTGTCAGTATTTGTCTATGGGAATGAGTAATGATTACCAGGTTGCAATTGAAGAAGGTGCTACTCATATACGTATTGGTTCCAGTTTAGTGGGCCCATATGAAGAATAGGGGTGATGAATGATGAGTATGAAGGGTAAGTTCCGTAATTTCTTCGGAATTGAAGATGAAGAGTATGAGATCATCGAAGAAGAAATAGAACAAGAGGATAAACCACAGAGACGAAGCGAAAGAAAAGAAGAGAAAGCCAACGTTGTCAGTTTAAAATCAGTTCAAAAAAGTGCGAAAATGGTTTTATTTGAACCCAGATCATTCAATGAGGTACAAGATATTGCTGATCATGTTGTGAATCGGAGATCGGTTGTGATTAACTTACAACGAGTGGATACCCAACAGGCAAGACAAATTATTGATTTTATGAGTGGAACAGTTTATGCTGTATCTGGTCAAATTAAAAAGCTAGGTTCACAAACTTTTTTATGTACCCCAGAAAACATTGAAATATCCGGAAATATTACGGAAATAATGGAAGAAGCAGATCCAGAACAAAGGTGGTAATTAGTTAAAATGGGATTATTACATGATATTTTATATTATGCGATGACGATTTACACATATGCGATTATTATTTATATTTTGATGTCTTGGTTTCCAGGAGCTAGGGAGTCCTCTTTTGGTCAAATGTTAGGTTCGATCGTAGAGCCGTATTTGGAACCATTTCGGAAAATTATTCCGCCAATTGGTGGTATGATTGACATATCACCGATTGTGGCACTATTTGTATTGCAATTCGCTTTGCGAGGGTTAAATTTCTTATTTTATAACTTCCTTTATATCGTAATCGGTATATAGGTGATCCTATGGATTTATATCAACATTTTAGGCAAGAGGAATACCCTTTTATCGACCAAGTATTGTCTTGGCGTGATGAAGTAACGACTAGATATCAGCGAAAAGTAATTGATTTTCTACACCCAAGGGAACAAAAGATTTTTGAAATGATAATTGGAAATGATGAAGATTTGCAGTTAGCTTTCTTTGGAGGATGGGAATCAGCTGAACGAAGACGAGCTATACTCGCCCCTTTTTATGAAGAAATCAATGAAGCGAGTTTTGAAGTGGAGTTATTACAAGCCACATTTCCGCAAAAATTTGTTTCCATTGAACATCGAGACGTTTTAGGCGCTTTTTTATCTGCTGGTATCAAACGAAAAAAGCTGGGTGATATTGTTATTCACGATGATACTATTCAAATTCTTGTAGCATCAGATATAACAACTTATCTTATTACAAATGTCACGTCAATCAAGAAGGCAGGAGTCACTTTTGAAAGAGTTCCAATGACCGAAAGACTGCCATCTCAAGATGCTTGGCAATCACGAATAGCAACATGCGCATCTTTACGCTTAGATGTAATCATCAAAGAAATATACCAAATGTCCAGACAACAAGCGTTAAATCTGATCAAGAAAGGTCTAGTGAAGGTAAATTTCCAAACCATTGATCAGCCTTCCTTTATGCTTGAAGAAGAAGATCTTATATCGATTAGAGGTAAAGGTAGATCCAGGATTACTGAATTACAAGGTCGTACCAAAAAAGATAAAATAAGAATCACTTTTGAAAAATTATTATAATTTTTTGTTGAATTTTTTAGTGATTTGTCAATAAAGTATGATAAGATATTGTATAAAGAATGACATCTAATAGGAGGTGGCCGATGTGCCTTTAACACCACTCGATATTCATAACAAGGAATTTGCTAGAGGTTTTCGGGGTTATGATGAAGATGATGTAAATGAATTTCTTGATCAAGTGATCAAAGATTATGAAACAGTTATTCGTGAAAAGAAAGATTTAAAAGAAAAAGTCGATCAATTAAATGAAAAGCTTAGCCATTTTTCCAATATCGAAACGACGTTAAACAAATCGATTCTGGTCGCACAGGAGACTGCAGAAGAAGTAAAAGAAAATGCCAAAAAGGAATCTAAATTAATCATAAAAGAAGCAGAGAAAAATGCAGACCGAATCATTAATGAAGCACTACATAAATCAAGATCTATCGCTTTAGAAGTAGAAGAATTAAAGAAACAAGCGAAAGTCTTCCGTACCAGATTGAAAATGTTGGTAGAAGCACAACTTGATTTAGTAGAAAATAATGATTGGGATGGATTGTTTGAAATGGACATCGAAAACGAAGAAGAAGATCTGGAAAGAGAAGAGTCCAATCAATATTAATTCTTGACGTAATAAAAATTATTACATATAATTCTTACTACAAACTTTTCATACTTGAAGGAAATACTATGATTGGGAGAGTATATTTGGATTGCTAACAAAGCGAGTTAGGGATGGTGTAAGCCTAATTTAGTACCTAAATAGAAGATCACCCATGAGTAGTTACACTGAATAGAGTAAGTGTAAACGAGTGATTCACGTTACGAATTACTGAGTGGATAGCACAACGAATGCTGTTATCTATAAGGGTGGTACCGCGAGAACTCCTCGTCCCTTTCCGGGATGAGGAGTTCTTTTTTGGATCAGATCCCATAAACGGTGAACAACATCGGTAAACAGCAGGGTAACGTAAACCCGGGATGATCGCGGACATTTGTTCCGTTATTGGTGAAAAAAGAGGCGTTTTTAGGATACTAGTGGACATCTATTTCGTTATTTATCGAAAATAAGGCTAATTCTTTTGAAAAATAACCAAATAAGGGATTAGATGTCCGCCAACTCCGAAAAACGGTCGTTATTCCGTCAAATAACGCACTAAATGTCCGCTCAACAAACATTTTACAAGTTCGCAGCTTTTTGCAAATAAGAATAAGGAGGAGTTAAATTGGAATATAAACAAACATTAAAAATGCCACAAACGAAATTTCCGATGCGTGGTAATTTACCTAACAAAGAACCAGAAATGCAGAAAAAGTGGGATGAAGAAAATCTGTATGAAAAAGTACAACAACGAACAGAAGGAAAACCATTGTTCGTATTACATGATGGACCTCCATATGCCAATGGAGACATCCATATGGGGCATGCACTAAACAAAGTATTAAAAGATTTTATTGTCAAATATAAATCAATGGCAGGATTCCACGCACCATATGTGCCAGGCTGGGACACACACGGTCTTCCAATCGAGCAAGCACTTGCTAAGAAGAAAGTGAACCGCAAAAAAATGACCATTGCGGAATTCAGACAAAAATGTGCGGAGTATGCATTAAAGCAAATTGATAATCAACGAAATCAATTTAAGCAGTTAGGTGTCAGAGGGGACTGGGAAAATCCTTATATCACATTAAACAAGTCCTACGAAGCAGCACAAATTAAAGTATTCGGAGAAATGGCTAAAAAAGGCTATATCTATAAAGGGCTAAAACCTGTTTACTGGTCCCCATCATCAGAATCTGCTTTAGCAGAAGCGGAAATTGAATATCAAGATAAGCGTTCAGCATCTATTTATGTAACATTTGATGTGAAAGATGGTAAAGATTTATTAGATGGAGATGAAAAATTTATCATCTGGACAACGACACCATGGACAATTCCAGCAAACCTAGCGATTTCGGTACACCCTGATCTGGAATATGCAGTTGTAAAAGAAGCTGGAGAAAAATATATTGTCGCACATGATATGTTAAGTGATTTAAAAGATACACTTGAGTGGCAAGAAGCAGAAGTAGTTAAAACATTTAAAGGTCAGGAAGCCGACAAGCTAGTAGCAAAGCATCCTTTCTATGATCGTGAATCTTTAGTTATTTTAGGTGAGCACGTAACTACGGAAAGTGGTACAGGACTTGTTCATACTGCTCCAGGCCACGGGGAAGATGACTTTATTGTTGGTAAGCAATATGGTTTAGATGTATTGTGCCCGGTTGATGAAAAAGGAGTTTTCACTGAGGAAGCGCCAGGTTTCGAAGGGTTATTCTATGATGCTGCTAACAAACAAGTAACTGAAAAACTTGAAGAAAACAATGCTCTGCTAAAACTTACCTTTATCACTCACTCCTACCCACATGACTGGCGTACGAAAAAACCAACGATTTTCCGTGCGACTAATCAGTGGTTTGCATCGATCAAAGATTTCCGAGAAGATATTTTAGCGGAAATTAACCGGATTAACTGGTTACCAAAATGGGGTGAAACGCGACTATTTAATATGGTGCGTGATCGTGAAGATTGGTGTATTTCTAGACAGCGTACGTGGGGTGTGCCAATCCCAGTATTTTACGGTGAAGATAAAACACCAATCATTAATGACGAAACAATCAATCATGTTGCCAAACTATTTGAAGAGCATGGTTCTAATATCTGGTTTGAGTGGGATACGAAAGATTTACTACCGGAAGGATTCTCTTCTGAACACAGTCCAAATGGAGAATTTACGAAAGAAATGGATATCATGGACGTATGGTTTGACTCTGGTAGCTCTCATCAAGGCGTATTGGAAGGAAGAGAAGATCTACAACGACCTGCAGACGTTTATTTAGAAGGTTCTGATCAGTATCGTGGCTGGTTTAACTCATCGATTTCAACAGCTGTGGCCGTAACAGGTAAAGCTCCATATGAAACAGTAATCAGTCACGGTTTCGCATTAGATGGTCATGGTCGTAAAATGAGTAAATCAGTAGGAAATGTAGTTGTGCCTTCTAAAATCATGAAACAATACGGTGCAGATATTCTGCGCTTATGGGTAGCTTCTGTTGATTATCAGGCAGATGTTCGTATTTCCGATGAGATTATTAAGCAAACGTCAGAAGGATATCGTAAAATTCGAAATACGTTCCGCTTCTTACTAGGTAATTTATCTGATTTCACCCTGGAAAACCGTCTAGAAGAAGCACAATTGGAAGAAATCGACCGTTACATGTTATACCGTCTGCAACAAGTGATTGACAAGGCACGCAAAGCTTATGATGAATATGATTTCTCAACAGTATATCAAACGATTCATCATTTCTGTACGATTGATTTAAGCTCCTTCTATCTAGATTTTGCAAAAGATATTCTCTATATCGAGGCAGAGGATAATCATAGAAGACGTAGCATTCAAACAGTCTATCACGAAATCATCACTTCCTTAGTTAAGTTGCTAACACCGATCTTAACTCATACAATGGAGGAAGTGTGGAGTTATATTCCAGATGTGGAAGCAAAAAGTCCACAGCTAACGGATATGCCAGAAGCAAGAGAAATCAAAGACCAAGAGCAATTAGCTGCTAAATGGTCACAATTTATGAATGTACGTGATGATATTTTGAAAGCATTAGAAGAAGCGCGTGCAGAAAAAGTAATTGGTAAATCATTAGAGGCGTCTGTAACTATCAAAGCAAATGATGATAAGGTAGCAACGTTATTAGCTGAAGTACCGTATTTACATCAATTGTTAATTGTTTCTCATGTGGAACTAGTTGATGAACTAACAGATGGTCAAACGTTTGAACATGTTACATTAAAAATTAGTAAACATGAAGGGGAAACCTGTGAACGCTGCTGGGTGATTTCAGATACCATCGGTGAAGACCAAGATCATCCGACATTATGTACGCGTTGTGCAACGGTAGTAAAAGAAAACTATGCAGACCTTGTAGAATAGTAATATTAAAGCAACTATCTTCCACATAAAGATAGTTGCTTTTCTATTCCACATAGAAATATCGTAGTAGATATATACTGCGAAGTAATGAAAATTTTGTAGAGTGAGGCCTTCTTCCAATCTGATTGATGATGAGTGCTCACATACGCTCCGGCAGAATACTCCGCTTTCCGTGGGCAGTTTTTAGCTAACTTGGTGAAGAATGGCACTTCACCAAGTGGATCTTCAGCTCTCACTGTCCCACAGGAGTCTCC
>NZ_WJID01000021.1:0-27355 GCF_010994055.1 Gracilibacillus thailandensis
CGCTATATGTTACGACCTATGCTCGGCCGCACCTGAAGGACAAACCCCACGGAAAGGGAAGTGGGCAGCCGAAGCGGTGGTCAAGCGGTTTACTTATTTCATAATTAACATCAAAGTAATCGAATTCCAATTAGCATTTAATAAAGGACCGGAAGGGGTTTCCAGTTTTTCTTATAATTCATGATTTTATTTTGTCAATTACTTTTCGTTATGATTGTTTTATAATGAAGGTAAGTAGGTGATTTCATGAACTTGATTTATACAGTACTTGTGGTAATTCATATTTTTTCTGCAATTGTGGGGATTGGGCCTGGCTTTGTGCTGACTACGATCGTAAAGTCTGCTAAAAGCTTACCTGAAATTAGACATGCATTTGCATTAAAAGCGAAGGTACATATTTTTGTAATGATTGGTGGCATACTTGTATTACTAACCGGACTTTTAATGGGTGTGCTCAATCCTGTTCTTTTTCAGCAAGGCTGGTACATTGCCAGTATGATTCTCTACTTTACAGCACTCTCATTGGGACCAACATTACTCAAAAAGTTCTCAACTCCAATAAAAACTCTAATTGCGGATCCAGATCTAGAAAGCGTCCCTGATACCTATCATAAGAATCTCCAGAAACTGTTGCGCGTGGAATACATAGAAAATACTTTGCTGTTAATCATTATCTTACTGATGATTACCAAACCTTTTTAACAGAAAGTTTATCACGAATTATTCAACATATCTTTCATTGATCTACGTTGAAAAACAAAAAGCTAGCAGTCAGACACTTACTGCTAGCTTTTTGTTTCCCAATTGATCCATTTCTTTTTTTACTCGTGGTAAATCATTCGATAAAAAGCGTACTAAATAGCCTGCATCACGCAATTTTGTAATACTTACCTGATGATCCATTGATGAATGACTCCACTTCTCTACATCTAATTCTATTTCTCTATCTATGATCCATACACTTGCTATATAATGATAATCTCCCATTACCCCAAAATGTTTCACATCCTGAACGCTTGGCTCAAAACGCAAACCATCATATACAAGACACTCTTCCTCCATCCACACTTCTAGTTGTGTGTGACATTTATCAAACGTGAACCGTTCCCCTCGTTTTTCCCGTCCTGGATATAATATTTCTTCCCAGTAAAAACTACTTCCCTTTTTCATATTTACGGTAGTATGACTATGGAATTCACTTTCGGCAAAAGGAATAACCTCTTCTCTTTTCCACGTCAAACATGCTTGTTCCGCGAGCTCGATGTCCACCTCTTGTTTGCTCGGTTTACCATTAAAGGCAGGATATACTTTTGTTGCAGCCTGAGGATGCAGTGTTACGTTCGTACCTTTATCTAATCGGATTCGATATGCATTTTTATCTCCTGCCACAAGTCCTCCTGAGGATTCCATTAAATAAACGGTAATATCATCTGGATTATCAACATACAAGCCTCGACTTGCTTTTAATGGTGGTTGATAATACACATCCTTCATGATCGTTTTTTGGTTGCGTAATGCAAAATGAAGATCGATTTTTCCATCCATTTATGATACTTCGCTTCCTTCTAATAGCATCGCATGCTGGATCCATTGAATAACTTCTGGAATACCTTCACTTTTTTTCACATTAGTAAAAACAAATGGTTTCTCTTTACGCGCTTCTTTAGCATCTACTTTCATTTTATCAAGGTCTACTTCCACATATGGTGCTAGATCAATCTTGTTAACAAGTAAAAGATCTGATCTTGTTACACCTGGCCCGCCTTTTCTCGGAATATCACCGCCTTCTGCTACATCGATTACATAAATATAACCGTCTACAAGTTCTGGACTGAATGTCGCAGATAAATTGTCGCCGCCACTTTCTAGTAAAATAACATCTAAATCATCAAAGCGCCGTTTTAACTCATCGATTGCCTCAAAATTCATGGAGGCATCTTCACGAATCGCTGTATGTGGGCATCCTCCTGTTTCGACACCGATAATGCGGTCTTCTGGTAAAATGCCTTGTTTAATTAAAAATTGAGCATCTTCTTTCGTATAAATATCATTGGTAATAACTGCAACACTATATTGATTCACCATTTCTTTTGTTAATTTTTCTACGAGTGAGGTTTTCCCTGAACCAACTGGGCCTCCTACACCTACTATTACTGGTTTCATTGAACATTCTCCTTCCTTATGAAATAAACAATCGTGATCTTAAATATTTATGCTGCATCGATGCCAGTTCCAAGCCGACAGCATGATTAGACAAATCAGACAAGTTTCGTTCCAATACGTTTATCGTTGCTTTTTCCATCTCCGGTATCAAGCGATGAATCACTTCAATTCCGGCCTTTTGTCCAAGAGGAATCGCACGAACTGCATTATGAACAAGTCCTACTGTTGACGAATATAAAAAAGTAAGTACTGTTGTATAGAGGTCGAATGCTAAATCTTTGGCATAAAGACTGTATACAATCGGGAAATGAGCAATTACCTTCTTTTCTTGTAATAGCTCGTTCCACTTCTCTAGTGAAGGCGTATCACTTACCGGCAATACTGCTTTGACAAATTGCTTACCAATCATACTGCTCGCTTCTCTCGTTTCTTCTGCATTTTTGCTTGCATCACATATCTTCTCTAATCGAATCAATTCTGCAAGATCCTCTTTTTGATAGGATTCCTTAACAAAAATACCATCTGTGTAGGAGACATTTTCATGAAGATAGACTTGTAAAAAGTGAAATAAATCGTCTTTTGTTTTGATTGCATCTTCTTGAATAAAGGTTTCCATACCAAAAGAATGTGTATAAGTACCAATCGGAAAGGCAGAATCATGAATATGCATTAAATAGAGAAATTTAGTGTTGATGACCTCTGTATTTAAATGGTTCTGTGAATCTTCTTTCTGTCTTTTCATACTTCACACCTACTTCATCAAATAAACGTTCTAGTGTCTCATCATAGCGCACCACAATTTCTAATTCTGAAATAAGACATGGTGTATGACGATTGCCTAATTCAAATGCAGTTTTCCCCATTTGCACGATATTTTCAGGGTAAACGACATAGACTTTTTCTTTCTTTGTACGAATGACAATTTGTCTTTCTTCGTCTTCATACACGACATCGCCTACTTTTAATGGTTCTTTTTCATCTAAGGCAATCGCGACATCTGTCCCTTTGTCCGTTGTTTTTCTAATTATCCGCTTGTTTAATTCATCCCAATCTAGTTCAATCCACTCGCGATTAGGATGCTCTTTCGGTTTTTCCTCGATATTAGTGATTACTTCTTTCGTTAACATCTTCCATCCTCCTAAAATAAATAATAGCGTTGTGCCATTGCTACCTCTTCAAAAGGTTCACATGTAATGATTTCACCATCAAGTTTTACTTCATATGTTTCTGGATCTACATCAATTTTTGGCGTTGCATCATTCAATGGCAGATCCTTTTTCCCAATATTTCGGCAGTTTTTCACAGCGCAAACAAGTTTCTGTAAACCTAATTCTTCATGAATCTTGGCCTCAAATGCTGCTTGAGAAACAAAAGTAATAGCGGTTTGATATTTCGCCTTTCCTAGTGCACCAAACATCGGACGCATCATCACTGGCTGTGGTGTTGGTATCGACGCATTGGGATCACCCATTTGTGCATAGGCAATCATACCACCTTTTACAACTGTTTCCGGCTTGGTTCCAAAAAACTTCGGATCCCAAATCACGATATCTGCTAATTTGCCAACCTCGATGGAACCAATCTCTTCGTTCATCCCATGAGTAATCGCCGGATTAATCGTATACTTTGCCACATACCGTTTGGCACGTGTATTATCATTTTCTGCTTGCTGGTCTTCCTGTAAAAAGCCTCGCTGTTTTTTCATTTTATCTGCTGTCTGCCATGTCCGAGTAATACTTTCCCCTACTCGTCCCATCGCCTGCGAATCAGAAGAAATCATACTAATCACACCTAAATCGTGTAAAATATCTTCCGCTGCAATCGTTTCTGGCCGAATGCGAGAATCAGCAAAAGCAACATCTTCTGGTACGTTATGATCCAAATGGTGACAGACCATTAGCATATCAAGATGCTCATCTATGGTATTAACCGTATATGGTCTTGTTGGATTGGTCGATGATGGCAGCACATTCGGTAACGAAGCTATCTGCATAATATCTGGTGCATGTCCACCACCAGCACCTTCTGTATGATAAGTATGAATGACACGATCACCAATTGCTTTAACGGTATCTTCGAGAAAACCAGCTTCGTTTAACGTATCTGTGTGAATCGCAACTTGCACATCCAGTTCGTCAGCAACACTTAAACATTGGCTGATAGCTGCCGGTGTTGTGCCCCAATCTTCATGTAATTTCAGACCAATCGCTCCAGCTTTGATTTGTTCTCGTTGTGGATCTGCTGAAGAAGCATTTCCTTTTCCTAGAAAGCCTAGGTTGATCGGATACTCTTCTGCAGCCTCCAACATGCGGTGGATATTCCACTCTCCTGGTGTACAAGTTGTTGCATTGGTACCAGTTGCAGGTCCGGTCCCACCACCTAGCATCGTCGTGAAGCCTGATGCTAAAGCTACTTCAATTTGCTGCGGACTAATAAAATGGATATGTGCATCAATCGCACCTGCAGTCACGATTTTCCCTTCACAGGCAATTACTTCTGTTGAGGCACCGACAATCATATTTTCGGTAACCCCCTCCATTACATCCGGGTTTCCACCTTTGCCAATCGCCACGATTCTTCCGTCCTTCATTCCGATATCTGCTTTCACAATACCGGTATAATCGAGAATCACCGCATTCGTTAAAATTAAATCGAGAACATTTTGATTACGAGTTCTTGTACTGCTTTGACCCATCCCATCACGCAATACCTTGCCGCCGCCAAATACACTCTCATCCCCATACGTTGTGTAATCTTTTTCAACTTCTATCCATAAATCCGTATCAGCCAGACGAATTTGATCACCTGTTGTCGGTCCATATAGTAGAGCGTATTGCTGTCGTGATAGTTTCATCGATATGCTCCTTTCTAAAACCCTTTTTGCTTCATTGTTTCGGTAATTTCTTCTGTTTCTGCTACACTACCGTTTGTCAGGTTATTGAGTCCATATACATGTTTGTTTCCTGCTATTTCAACGAGCTCGACTTCTTTTTCCTCGCCTGGTTCAAAACGGACTGCCGTCCCCGCTGGAACACTCAATCGCATCCCAATCGCAGCAGGACGGTCAAAATCAAGTTCACGGTTTACTTCTGGAAAATGATAGTGCGATCCTACTTGTATCGGTCTGTCACCTTTATTGGCAACTTTTATCGCTTTCGTCTTTCTATCTTTATTAATTTCAATTGCTTGTTTGCCTAGTTTGATCTCCCCAGGAATCATCGGGAACCCTCCTTACGTAATTGGCTGATGAACCGTAACAAGCTTCGTTCCATCTGGAAAAGTCGCTTCAATTTGCACACTTTCAATCATTTCTGGCACACCTTCCATCACATCGTCTGCAGTTAGGACTTGCTTGCCCTCCTGCATCAATTGGGCTACTGTTTTCCCTTCACGGGCACCTTCCAATAAATAACAGCTAATCAATGCAGTTGCCTCGGGATAGTTTAATTTCAAGCCTTTCTTCCTTCTTTTTTCCGCCAGTTCGCCTGCTAAAAAAAGTAGTAATTTCTCCTGCTCAACAGGTGATAATTTCATGAAAACCCCTCCCATTTAAACACTTAAATAACGATATACCTCGTCATCTACTACTTGATCGATCGGATTCTCATATACTACCGAACCATGATCGATGACATATAAATAATCAGCTACATTTTTAACAAAATCTAAATTTTGCTCCACCAAAATCATCGCTGTAGCAGAAGTATTTTTGATATCGATAATAACGTCTTGAATTTCCTGAACAATATTTGGTTGAATCCCTTCTGTCGGCTCATCCAGTAACAAAAAGGATGGATGTGATACTAAAGCTCTTGCAATGGCCAATTGCTGCTGTTGACCACCACTTAAATCACCACCATTTCGCTTAGCAAAATCCTTTAATATAGGAAAATAATCATAAATTTTCTCATCTATCTTTTTCTGCTTACCTGCTTCCAAACCAATTTGGATATTTTCATAGACTGTCAGCTTCGGAAATATTTCTCTTCCTTGCGGGACATAGCCAATTCCTTTCTGAGCTCGTGAGGAGGAACGAGCTTTAGTAATATCTTCGGATTGATAATGAATCGTTCCTTTTTTCGGATGCAAAATACCAATGATCGTCTTTAGTAGTGTAGATTTCCCTACACCATTTCTGCCCATCACACAGATCACCTGGTTCTCCTTTACTTCCATATCAATCTCTCGAATCACCATACTTTCCTCGTAACCAGCTTCCAGCCTCTTAATTGACAACATTCTCCTCAACCTTTCTGCCTAAATATACTTCTCTTACTGTCGGATCATTTTGCACTTCTTCCATACTTCCTTCAAAAAGTAATTGCCCTTCATGCATCACCGAGACAATATCTGCATATTCCTTCACAAAATCCATATCATGCTCGACAATTAACACTGCTCGATCCCGCGCTATTTTAGTAATTAATTTCCCTGTTTTGTCACGTTCTTTCTTCGACATACCAGCAATCGGCTCGTCTAAAAGAACGATATCAGGTTCCTGCATGAGGACCATTGCAATTTCCAGCCACTGTTTTTGGCCATGGGCAAGTGAGCCAGCAAGTTGATCCTGGACTTCTTTTAAACCAACTAATTCAAGCATTTCGTTTATCTTCTTCTTTTGTTCATTTGTCCATTTTGCTTTAATCATCGGAAATAAGTTTTTCTTCTGCTTCATGGCAATTTCCAAATTATCTATTACGGATAAATTTTGAAAAATGGATGGAGCCTGAAATTTTCTTGAGATCCCTTGATGAACAATCTGGTCCTCTGACAACTTGGATAGTTCCTTTGTACTGTGTAACTTTATTTCACCTGTGGTTGCTTTTGTTTTAGCACAAATAACATCTAATAACGTCGTCTTCCCAGCACCATTTGGGCCAATCACAAAATGAACGCAATTCGGTTTTACAGTAAAATCTAGTTGATTAATAGCTTTAAATCCACTAAAATCAACTATAACTTTTTTCAACTTCAACACTGCTTGAGACATCTTGTTTTTTCCTCCGATCGTTCCATTTTTCAAATAAACCAGTTATACCTTTCGGTAAGAAAACAACCACAAGTACGAACAACAACCCTAGGAAATATGTCCAAATATCTGGGTACGATTCACTGAATCCTGTCTTCGCCGCATTGACAAGTACCGCTCCAATAACTGGACCAATTAATGTTCCACGTCCACCTAAAGCAACCCAAAGCACCATTTCAATCGATGGGATAATTCCGATCATCGTCGGTGAAATAATACCGACTTGCAGTACGAATAACATACCTGCAAGTCCTGCTATCGCAGCTGATAAAGTGTAAATAAACGTTTTATATGCAGATGGACTATAACCTAGGAATCTCATACGGTTCTCACCATCACGGATTCCGACTAGTATTTTCCCAAAGCGTCCTTTTACAAGCTTGCGCGAAAGAATAAAGACAAGACCTAATACGATAACAGTAATTATATAAAAAGCTGTCTGCGTAGTAGCATAATTAACAGAGAATCCAAAAAACGTATTGAAATTGGTCAATCCGCTAGAACCACCAGTCAAATTTTGACTCCCGACAAATAACGTAACTACCACTAAGACAAGTGCTTGAGATAATATCGTAAAATAAACTCCACTAATCCGATTTCGGAATGTTAAGTAACCGAGCATAAAGGCAATGATGGCTGGTAATAAAATACCGAGTATAATAGCGACAATCGGATATTGAAATGGAATCCATATCAGTGGCAATTCACTCATACCGCTCCAAGCCATAAAATCCGGTAAACCTCCTCCTGTTGCTTCCAGCTTTAAATACATCGCCATACAGTAGGCCCCTAAACCAAAAAAGATCCCGTGTCCCAGACTTAGAACACCTGTGTAACCCCACAATAAATCTAAACCAATTGCTAAAATAGCAAATGCTAAAAACTTACCAAGCAAATTCAAACGAAAGTCTGATAGAAAAAGGGGAGCTGCTAATAACAACAGAAAAATCAAATTTAAAATGACTCTCTGACTCCATATTTTTTGATAAATCGTATTTTGCATGATTTAACGCTCCTCATTTATTAATCTAGTGATCTTGAACGTGACATGACAAGACCTGATGGACGCCATTGCAAGAAGGCGATAATCACAATGAAGATTAGTACTTTACCTAATGTTGCATTTGTCACATACTCAAACACCGTATTTAAAATACCTATACCGAAAGCTCCTGAAACTGCTCCGAATAGTGCACCAACTCCACCAACAACAACGACCATAAACGCATCAATAATATAACTTGTTCCGATTGTTGGACCTATTGCACCTAATAATGTCAACGCACACCCTGCAACACCAGCAAAACCAGAACCAATCGCAAATGTCAGCATGTCTACTTTTCTAGTAGAAACTCCTAAACATTCAGCCATTTGTCTGTTTTGCATAACCGCTCGTACTCTTCTGCCACTTGCTGTCCGGAAAAAATAAATATAAATACTGATTAAACAGATGATAGACAATCCTAAAATAAATAATCTTGAATAAGGCAATATTAATGAACCAAGTTCTAATCCTCCAGATAAAAAGGATGGACTTGTTACCCCTACGTTAGGTGCACCAAAAATCGACCTTGCTGTTTGTTGTAAAATAAGTCCGACTCCCCATGTTGCTAGTAAACTATCTAATGGCCGTTTATAAAGATGACGAATTAAAGATACCTCCAACAGCAGCCCTATACATGCTGCCACAATAAGAGCAACTGGAATGGAAATAATAAAATATAGATCAAAATATTCTGGTGGTGCATAGTTGATAAAAATATTTTGTATTACATAAGTGATATAAGCACCGATCATGATTAATTCACCGTGCGCCATATTAATTACATTCATCAAACCAAACGTAATCGCAAGTCCCAATGCAATTAAAAGCAGGATCGAACCTAGGCTTACACCATTAAATAAGGTTAAAATGATTTCATTCAATCCAAACAATCCTTTCTTTTTTGGAAGAAGGATGCAGGACTTAGCCCATCATCCTTCTCTTATAATTGTTCAATTGCCAATTCATGTATTTTTTTGTGACATTAGATGTAAACTTCACCGTAAAAAAAATAGCTCTTTTTATTTTTTTATTGCTCTATTCTGCTAATGATTCACTTAAATCTGATGCCCAGTCATATTCTTCTAAATAAGGATCCGGCTTAACAGGTTCTTCTGTCTGCCATAGCTCTGAGATCATGCCATCACTCTGCACTTCACCAATTCTTACGGTTTTATAAACGTGCTGATTGTCTCCATCAATGGTTACCGTTCCGTTTGGTGCTTCAAACGAAATTCCTTTTGCTGCTTCCCTTACTTCATCAACATCCGTTGTTCCTGCTTTTTCCACTGCTTGTGCCCAAAGATAAACACCGAAATAACCAGCTTCAATCGGATCTGCTGTTACAGCATCTTCCCCATATTCCTCCTGATAGTTAGCAACAAATTCTTCGTTTTCAGGTGTATCTGTTGTTTGATAGTAGTTCCAACTTGTTAAATGTCCCTCAATAACATCTGCGCCAATACCTTTAATTTCTTCTTCTGCAACACTTACAGATAAAACCGTCATATCATCTGATGTAATACCTGCATCTTTTAACTGTTTAAAGAAAGCAACATTACTGTCACCATTTAATGTATTGAAAATAACATCCGGATTTTCATTTTTTATTTTAGCAATCACCGTATTGTAATCTGTATGACCTAATGGTGTATACTCTTCACCAACTAACTCTGCTCCTTCATTATCTAATTGTGCTCTAATAGCTGCATTTGCCGTTCTTGGGAATACATAATCAGATCCTAACAAGAAAAAAGAATCTCCTCGATTTTCTAACAACCAGTCGACAGCTGGTACGATTTGCTGGTTTGGCGCTGCCCCTGTATAGAAGATATTCGGTGAAGCTTCCATTCCTTCATATTGGACTGGATAGAATAATAAGCCATTATGTTCTTCTACAACTGGTAACATCGCTTTACGACTTGCAGATGTCCATCCGCCAAAAATGGTTGCAACTTCATCTTGTTGTAATAATTTATTTGCTTTTTCGGCAAATGTCGGCCAATCTGATGCTCCATCTTCAATTACAGGTTCTAACTGTTTGCCAAGCACACCGCCATTTTCGTTTATTTCTTTAATAGCAAGAAGCTCTGCCTGTTGTACAGATGTTTCACTAATTGCCATTGTTCCACTTAATGAATGTAAGATTCCTACTTTGATTGTATCTCCATCGCTTCCTTCATTGCTGTCGCTCTCCTCTGTTGCATCTACTGCCTCTTCTTCTGGATCTGTCGCAATTGCTGCATTATCTGCTGCCGAACACGCAACCATGAAGCTTGCAAGCAATCCTAAGATTAATAAATAAAAAAAGTTCTGCTTTCTCATTTGTCTGCCCCCATCCGATTTTTAATTGATTTACAAAGATAAGGCTAGCAAATTAAAAAAATCTAATCTAACAATGTGTTAGGTTTTCTTACATTGTTTTTAAAATATTCTGACATATTAATCATTAGAGTTTTGTAAGATTTTAGCAGTCTACTAGCTTAGTTTTGTTAAGAAGTTTCAAAATGTCGCGATTTCGCTGAGATTTGGAGGAGATGTTAAGACACGCAAAAAAAATAACAAAAAGCCTCCACTTGATGAGGAGGCTTGTGTAAGCTTTATTGTATAAAATTAAGTTTCCATAATCCTTGAAATGTTAGAATATCTGTTTAATATTCTATAAATTAATAGCTAAGGAATGTCACCAAGCTAAAAAACAACGAAGAAAAAACTTATTGTCAATTAGCACAAAAATTACATTATCTTACATATAGGACAAATGAACAATCAGTAAACTGCAACGAAGTTTAGCTGATAAGCATCTGATTCGTTTCCATTCCTTGATCAATCTTTGCCAATGATCTAGCAATACTATGCGAACATTGACCTCACTTGACGTATAACCATCATATATACTTGACGCTGGAAGTTGTTTGATTCAATTCGCATTTTCAAACTCTGCCATGTTGATCACTCTCCATATAAATGTGGTACCCTACTTTCAAATACGGGAATGTTTTTTCGTATTTCTGCGACTTCAGTTAAGTCGATACTTGCACGGATAGTTGTTTCCGTTTCTGGAAGTCCGGATGCAACAAGCTCACCAGACGGATTAATCACCATTGATTCTCCAGCAAAATCGGTACCATTACATGTACCACTACTATTGGCTGAAATGATATAGCATTGATTTTCGATCGCTCGTGCATGTTGGAGGAATTTCCAATGATCTTTTCGGGCAGTTGGCCACTGTGCTACAACATGGATCACTTCTGCTCCCTGCAACGCTATTGCTCTCATTAACTCAGGAAAACGAAGATCATAGCAAATAACAACACCCATTTTCACTCCATCTAGTTCAAATACTGCACCTTTCGCTTCCCCACCACTTAAATATTTTGGTTCATCTAACATCGGAACAAGATGCATTTTGTCATATTGATGGACAAGATCCCCGTTACGATTGAAAACATAACTTGTATTATAAATGCCGTTTTCCTTTTGATTAGCAATTGAACCACCGATAATATTGATCTGATGTTTTTTAGCTAGTTCGCTGAAAAACGGAATCGTCTTTTCTCCGTTGTTGTCTGCTAAACCATCAAGTCTGTCCAATGCGTAGCCTGCATTCCACATTTCTGGTACAACAACAGTATCTGGTTTATGATCGTTAACTTGTTTTTCTATCCAATTTGTAATTTTCTCTCGGTTCGCTTCCGGATCTGCAACGACTACATCCATTTGATAAATGGCATATTTCATGTCAAACACCTCTACTTTTTTGCTTTAATTTTATTGTAAATCATATCACTGAGATAAGCGAAATTTATGCTATATTAAGTTTTCCATCACTTGATACACGTGATAGAAATGGAAATTTTTTATTAAGTAACTGGTTATTGCAAAAAGGGACTCGTTTATTGCGAAACGGCGCTCGTTTATTGTGAATTCTCGCTTCTTACTAAATACCTCCGTTTAAGATCCATTACTTGCGATCATTTACCTCTGTGATATGCTTAAAATGAGGTGAAAAGAATGAAAGCAATTATGATTGGTATACTCGCGGCTATGTTTTTTTCTGTTACTTTTATACTGAACCGCTCCATGGAATTGGATGGAGGTAGCTGGGCATGGAGTGCTTCCCTTCGATTCATTTTTATGCTGCCATTATTATTATTAATTGTTGGGTTCAAGCGAAATATTAAACCGGTTCTCTTACATATCAAACAAAATCCCAGTGCATGGTTGATATGGAGTACGGTAGGCTTTGGCTTATTTTATGCTCCTATCACTTTTGCAACTATATATGGTCCAGGTTGGCTTGTTGCGGCCACCTTCCAATTAACTATTGTCGCCGGCTCCTTTCTAGTTCCTATCCTAGATAAAAATAAAAAACAAAAAATCCCCATACAAGCGGTTATGATATCACTTGTGATACTTGGCGGTGTATGTTTAATGCAATTGGAACATGCCAATGCAGTACCATTAGGAAGTGTACTACTATGTGTACTTCCACTACTTGTTTCAGCAGTTGCTTATCCGTTGGGTAACCGTAAAATGATGCAGGTAGCAAATGGTGAGCTTAATACCTTTCAACGTATTCTAGGTATGACGATTGCATCCATGCCATTCTGGATTCTTATATCCCTATATGGTTTTGCTTCACACGGACTACCAGAAGTATCTCAACTTAGCCAAACTTTTATAGTCGCCGTTTTTTCCGGGATTATTGCTACTGTCTTATTCTTCTATGCTACTGAACTGGTTCAACATGATAACGAGAAATTAGCAGGAGTTGAAGCTACACAGTCTGGTGAAGTAGTGTTTGCCTTAATTGGAGAACTGCTGTTACTAAGTGCACCAATGCCAAGCATCGTATCTTTTATCGGCATACTGCTTGTTATTATTGGTATGATCTTTCATAGTCTAGCAACTATTTGGAGTAATAAGAAACAACAACAAAATTTGAAAGAAGCACAATGATACTAATCCACGCTGTTATTTTTATTCAGACTGTCCTATAATACTGAATATATCGACCATTTTGGTAGAAAGGTGATTTCTATGTCCACACGTTTACAACGATCTGAAGTACCTATTGAAAAAACATGGGACCTAACAGACTTATTCCCGTCTCACGAAGCATGGGAAAAAGAGCTAGAGGCGATACAATCTGATGTTTCAGAAATTACGCAATACAAAGGAAAATTAGTAAGTAATGCCACTTCTTTACTGCATGGACTTACTGCTTACGAGAATTTTCAAAAACGATTAATACATGTAAGTACATATGCCAATTTACGTGCAAGTACGGATGGAAGTGATCCTGCTAATCAACGGGATGCGGCCAAAGTCGCTTCGGCACTGGCAAGTATCAGTGCCCAATTATCTTTTTTTCAATCCGAATTGTTAACACTTTCTGAAGAGAAAGTGAAGCAGTTTTTACAGGAGGAAGAAGATCTTGTTACTTATAAAAAACTGCTTAATGATACCTTGGAGCAAAAACCATATACCTTAGCTCCGGAAATGGAAGAGACTTTAGCCGCTTTAGGTGAGGTTCATGATGCACCTTTCATGATTTATGAACGCAGTAAATCCTCTGATATGACCTTTGATTCTATTAATGATGATCATGGTAATGAGCTACCCATGTCTGCAGCCCTTTATGAAGACCGCTATGAGCTAGAGGCGAATACGCGAATTCGACGTGATGCCTATCAATCTTTTACTAAAACATTGAACCGATATAAACATACTTATGCGGCAACATATGCTACAGAAGTAACCAAACAAGTTACATTAGCTCGATTGCGAAACTATGATTCTGTTACAGATATGTTGCTGACTCCTCAGCAAGTAACGACGGAAATGTATCATAATCAACTGGATGTCAGTCAGAAGGAACTTGCACCACATATGCGTCGTTATGCCAAGTTGTTGAAAGAAAGGCTCGGCTTAGACGAATTACGTTATGCTGACTTAAAAGCACCTCTTGACCCGGAATATAGTCCGACAACAACGTACCAAGAGGCAAAGGCAATTATCCTTGAGGCATTACAAGTAATGGGACCAGAATATAGCGAAATTATTCAAAAAGGTTTGAGCGAGCGCTGGGTTGATTTAGCTGATAATATCGGAAAACAAACCGGGGCGTTCTGCTCAAGTCCCTATGGTGTCCACCCATATATTTTGATCACGTGGACAGACACCATGCGTGGTGCATTTGTGCTGGCACATGAACTCGGGCATGCTGGGCATTTCTATCTAGCTGGAAAACATCAATCCCTAGTCAATACTGACCCATCGACATACTTTGTAGAAGCACCATCGACACTGAACGAATTACTGCTAGCAAACCATTTGTTAAGTAAAACCGATAATAAGCGAATGAAACGTTGGGTGATTACGCAACTCATTGGAACCTATTACCATAATTTTGTTACACATCTTTTAGAAGGAGAATATCAACGTCGCGTCTATGACTTAGCAGAAGCTGGCACACCATTAACGGCTGATGTGTTAACCCAACAAAAATTAGAAGCACTGCAAAACTTCTGGGGTGATACGGTGAGCTTTGACGATGGAGCTGGACTAACCTGGATGCGTCAACCCCATTATTATATGGGATTATATCCATATACGTATTCTGCTGGATTAACAGTAGCTACAGCTGTGGCACAAAGAATTAAAACAGATGGAAAAACGGCAGCTGACAATTGGTTAGAGATTTTGAAAGCTGGTGGATCAATAAAACCGCTGGAACTTATCAAAAATGCTGGAGTCGATATGAGTAAACCTGATGCTATTAAAGAAGCGGTCGCCTATATCGGCTCACTAGTTGATGAGTTAGAGAAGAGTTATTAGTAAAAACCTATCACGATAGGAGGAAATCCGATCGTTTGTATCCATTACAAGGAAAACCAATGCATGTAACTGGAAGATTTCCCGGTAAAGTTGCATTAACCGGGAAATAGGCATATTAAAATTAGAGGTTTTCCCGGTAAAAATAAGATTACAGGGAAATCTTATAAGTAGAATAAGAAGATTTCCTTATAATAAAGTGATCGCAGTTATGAACAACTTCATCACTTCCTGCTGAACAAAGAAGTGCATATTTTATTCCTTTGGAAAAAGCTCCTAACGTTATGTACGTTAACTTAGGAGCTCTTTATTGGCAATTAAGTGTACTTACTTTCACTTTCACCATTATATCGAGTTTTCGGATTAAAAATATCTATTAACGCCCCTCCATAAAAGCTTTGCGAATACTCACTTTTTTCTTATTTGTAAAAATTTGTACATTTTTCCGATCATGTAAGGTTTGGGTTCCCAATAAAAAAGTCAACTTATATATTTATGAACAAAATTAAAAATCGTTATCCAGTATAATGCTGGATCAACCTGTACTGATTCACCATGTCCTGCCTTTGGAATAACTAGCTTTTCTTTATCAGCATTCGCTGCCTCATACACTTTATCGATCATTTCAAACGGCACAAAACTATCCCTTTCCCCGTGAATAAATAACATCGGTATCTTACTTGCGCGAACCTTGTTCACAGCTGACGCTTCATATAGATCAAATCCCGCTCGCAGTTTGGTGACGCTATTAGCAGCATTAATAAATGGAAACTTCGGTAGTTTAAATAAATCAGCTAGTTGATAAGCAAAAATATCGTCAACAGCTGTATAGCCACAATCTTCTACGATGACCTTCACATTATTAGGTAATTTTTCTCCTGATGCCATCATAACTGTGGCTCCCCCCATCGAGACCCCATATAAAACAATCTCAGCGTCAGGATTGATAGCTAATATTTGATCAATCCATGATAAGATATCCAAGCGATCATGCCAGCCCATACCGATATAGTTCCCTTCACTTTCACCATGTCCGCGAAGATCAGGTGCAAGTACATTAAATCCTTTATCATAGAAGCCACGAACCCATCTCACCATCACAGCAGCCTTTGCTCCATAGCCATGGACAACAATCGCCCATTTATGATTTTGCTCTCTTTGTTCATAAAGGTCTGCATGTAACTTAAGCTGTAGTTTATCCTTGGAAATCATCGAGATACTTGATGATGGGACACGTTCTTTAAATGTGTTATCGGTGAGTTTTTCTTTTTCAGCAACCTCAGGAAGTACCGCTTCACTTCTTGCTAAATGAGGATTATCTTTAATAAATATTTTTTCTTTCTGTGCATTTAATGCGAAATTGTAAAAATAGTTCCCTACCCAAAAATAAGCTCCTAGCATAACCACAACAATCACTATTATGATAATGGTTACTTTCATCAATGTTCTGTGTCCTCCTACATTTCCTTATATGACCTAATCTCATTTTGTTTTTTCAGTTACATGATGTTTCGGTATTCATAGGAAAATGGAGCATTGCTCGATCAATTGAAACTACAATTCCTTTGTCATAAATACGCTGTTCGGATCCTCTATGTAATCTGAAAACGGCTTACAATATTGAAAACCAAAGCTAGCATATAATCGTTTAGCTGGTTCAAAAGCCTTCATTGAGCCTGTTTCCAAGCTTAGTCTCTGATAGCCACGCCTTTTAGCTTCTTCCATTATGTGCTGAAGGATTCGCTTTGCAACACCTTTCCTTAAATGCGAAGTAGCAGTTCGCATTGATTTTATCTCTCCATGTTGATCGTCTAACTCTTTAAGCGCCCCACAACCAAGTAATGTATCGTTTTCCCATGCACTCCAGAAAGTAACATCTGGTTGTTTCAAACCGTCAAGATTGAAGGCATGGACACTTTCCGATGGAGAAATTTTCGCCATTTGTTCAAGATGCTCCGTGATCAATCCTCTCACTTTCCAATCACTTAAATCACCTACTATTATTTTCAAAATAATCTCTCCATTCAGTGAATAATAGTCCATATATATAAATTTGAATATATTAACATTATATCAAAAACTACACCAAATCACTTAAGTTATGCATAGCCAATCATTTTTCTAAAAACCTCTTACTCAGTCTCGCATAACCTCCAAAAACTGGGGAATACTGGAGATGACGAATCTCAAGGAGGTTAAAGAATGGATAACAAACAGAATCCGAACCACAGCGAAGAAAAGATGACCAATCAACAAGGGCATGCGGTTACCGACAATCAGAACGTTCGTACTGTCGGAGATCGTGGTCCGACGACATTAGAGAATTATGATTTTTTGGAAAAGATTAGTCACTTTGACAGAGAAAAAATTCCGGAACGAATTGTACATGCTCGTGGAACAGGGGCACATGGTTATTTTCAGTCATATGGGACAGTTAATGGGGAACCAATTTCCAAGTATACTCGGGCAAAGGTGTTTACTAATACAGAAGTGCAAACGCCTGTTTTTGTCCGCTTTTCCACGGTAGTTCATGGTAAACACTCCCCTGAAACATTACGAGATCCACGTGGTTTCGCCATTAAATTTTACACAGAAGATGGGAACTGGGATCTAGTTGGTAACAACTTAAAAATATTCTTTATTCGTGATCCGCTGAAATTCCCTGATATGATTCACGCATTTCGTCCTGACCCAGTAACCAATTATCAAAATCTTGAGCGTATGTTTGACTTTGTCAGTCAATCACCAGAAGCATTGCACATGGTTACATTTGTCTTTTCTCCTTGGGGGATCCCAGCAACATATCGCCACATGCAAGGATCAGGGGTTCACACTTATAAGTGGGTCAATGAAGAAGGAAAAGCAGTCTTAGTAAAATATCATTGGGAACCGGTCCAAGGAATCAAGAACTTAACACAGGATGAAGCGACGAAAATTCAAGGTAAAAACTTTAATCACGCGACTCAAGATCTTTATGAAGCTATTGAAAAAGGAGACTACCCGGAATGGGAGCTATATGTTCAAATCATGGAAGATGGTGAGCATCCGGAACTGGATTACGATCCATTAGATGCAACGAAGCTTTGGTATAAGGAAGATTATCCTTGGCACAAAGTTGGAAAGATGGTATTAAATCGAAATCCAGAAAACTTCCATGCCGAGGTAGAACAGTCCGCTTTCGGAACTGGTGTATTAGTTGATGGCTTAGATTTCTCTGACGATAAGTTATTACAAGGTAGAACCTATTCCTATTCTGATACGCAGCGCTACCGTGTTGGAGCAAACTATTTACAGTTACCAATTAACCGTCCTCACCACAAAGTTGCAACCAATCAAACTGGTGGACAAATGGACTTCAGACAAGATTATGGGGATTTCAAAAATCCACATGTTGATTATGAGCCATCCATTACTGGTGGGTTAAAAGAGGATAAAAATCCTGGTGTGGAGCACGAGCCCTATGTAGAAGGAAATTTGCAGCGTAAAGCTATTTCCAGGGAAAATAATTATGGTCAAGCAGGTGAAACATACCGTCGCTTAAGCGATTGGGAAAAAGACGATCTGATTAAAAATCTAGTCTCGGCTCTATCCGGTTGTCGACAAGAAATTCAAGATCAAATGATCAAACATTTCTATCAATGTGATACTGATTATGGAAAGCGTGTAGAAGACGGCTTAAAAACGGCCACGGATAGTAATAAAGAAATGATGGAAGATGCTGTACAAGAAGCAGGAGCAATGGGGCATCCCTCTGATCCATATTAAATAATAATTATAATCCTTGGAATAGTACGCTATTCCAAGGATTTTTATATTCAAGGAACAAAAAGACAGTAATTTTTTCTTTAATTCTCTTCTCTCGGCTGTGGAATCAACGGTTACAGTATTCCACAACTTCTTGATAAGACAAATCTCCACCAAAAATATCAAGTGCACTGCCTATTGTCACATGCAGTTTCCCTTTTGCTAATTGCTCAAAAAGCTGGAGGTCTTCCATCGACCGGACGCCACCAGCATAAGTTGTTGGGATCGATACATAATCAGCGAGATTGGCTACTAAGTTTTCTGCAATACCACCTCGTTTTCCTTCCACATCAGCGGCATGAATTAAAAACTCATCACAGTATTTTTCTAGTTCCTTAACGGTTGATGGGGTGATTTCAATATTACTGAATTTCGTCCATTTATCTGTGACGACATACCATTTACCATCTTTTTGTTTACAGCTTAAGTCAATCACAAGTCGTTCCTTACCAATTTTCTCTATTAATTTCTTTAGTCGATCCATTTTTAACTCGCCATCTTGAAAAATATAAGATGTCACAATCACATGAGAAGCGCCTGCTTCAAGGAATTCTTCGGCATTATCGGCATTAATTCCGCCACCGATTTGTAATCCACCTGGGTATGTTTGTAATGCTTGGATTGCTGCTTCTTGATTACCATCTCCTAGCATAATCACATGGCCACCAGTTAAGTTATCTCTCTGAAACATTTCCGCATAATAGCTACTGTCATATGTAGAAACATAATTTTCAATTACATTTTCATTCTCATTATTAAGTGTAGCACCAACAATTTGCTTTACTTTTCCTTGATGCAAATCAATACATGGTCTGAATTGCAAGATATTCACATCCTTCTGAAAAATGCAGTTACCCCTATTCTAGAACATTCCTACTAAAAAGAAAAGACGCCACTAAAGTGTGACGTCCTAACCTTTTAAGCAAACCCACGTTCATATTGAACTGGTACTTCAGTTTCCTGTCCTAACTCGTGAGCAGCATGAATCGTCCAATACGGATCACGAAGCATACCTCTTCCGACCGCAACAAGATCTGCATCCTGATTTCCAACAATAGCATTTGCTAGATGGGCATCTTCCAAACGACCTACTGCAATGACTGGAACCTCTAGTGCTTCACGCATCGCTCTTGCAAAAGGAACCATGTATCCTGCGTGTCCTCCTGGATTTCGAGATGGGGCAATCGCACCTTCTCCTCCAGCACTAATATGGAACATATCTACACCAGCCTCTTTATAGGCTTTTGCTAATTCAATTCCACCTTCTAGTTGATAGCCTTCTTCAACAAATTCGGTTGCAGATATTCTCATGATTAAAGGCATATCCTCTGGCATTTCACTTTTGGCAGCCTTTACTACTTCTGTACCAAACCGTGTCAATTGCCCATACTCATCATTACGCTTATTGGTATAGCTGGAATGGAATTGATGAATTAAGTATCCATGGGCACCGTGCAATTCAATCGCATCAAACCCTGCTTCTACAGCACGTCGAACAGATTGACGGAATTTCTCCACCATTTCTTTTACTTCGTCTGTTGAAAGTGCACGTGGTTCTTTATATTGCTCATTAAACCTTATCGCAGATGGCGCAACTGGTGTTTCTGCATCTTCCGCTTTGCGTCCAGCATGTGCGATTTGGATCGCGATTTTAGATCCTTGCTCATGAACGGCATCTACAATTATCTTGTATGCTGGAATTTGCTGATCGGACCATAAACCTAAACAATTATTAGAGATTCTTCCATCCGGCTCGACGTTTGTCATCTCAACAATCACAAGTCCGGTACCTCCAACTGCACGGCTTACGTAGTGTGTATAGTGCCAATCATTAGGTGTACCGTCTTCTTTCGTTACCGAATATTGGCACATCGGTGGCATTACCACACGATTTTTTAATTCTAGATTTTTTATTTGAAAAGAACTGAATAATTGATCCACTTTTATATTCCTCCTTACTTACTTTTTGTTACCTAATAAAGTATAGCAAGAATTGATTACAAGGTCACACGATTGAACTTAAGAAAAATAAAACACAGACTTTTGTCACAAAGACAAACGCCCTTGAATAGATTATGGACAGAGACCTACTTTTTTTAAGGATGTGAGTAAATGTTTTATCATGTAAAAGAACTTCAATATCCAGCTAAACCTGATCGTCCTGATCCGCTTTTTGCCAAGCAGCTGCAAGAAGTGTTAGGTGGACAATTCGGAGAAATTTCCGTAACCATGCAATACTTATTTCAAGGCTGGAACGTTCGAATGGATGGCAAATACAAGGATTTGTTAATGGATGTTGGTACAGAAGAAATAGCCCATGTAGAGATGTTAGCAACCATGATTGCGCGTCTCTTGGATGATGCGCCTGTGGGTGACTTGGAGGAAGCGGCTAAAGATCCCGTACTGGGTGCGATTATTGGCGGGATGAATCCACAGCATGCCATTGTATCCGGATTAGGTGCAATGCCTGGTGACAGTGTTGGTAATCGCTGGACTGCTGATTATATAATCGCCAGCGGGAATCTGCTTGCAGACTTTCGTGCGAATTTAAACGCAGAATCCCAAGGACGCTTACAAGTATCCAGGCTGTACGAAATGACATCAGATCGCGGAGTAAAGGATATGCTTTCCTTCTTAATTGCTCGTGATACGATGCATCAAAATATGTGGTTAGCAGCCATCGAGGAATTAGAAGAAAAAGAAGGTGTGGTTGTACCATCAACATTCCCTCGTAACCTTGAGAAACAACAAGTTGCTTATGACTTTTATAACTTCTCACAAGGGGATGAAAGTGCAGAAGGAAGATGGGCTCATGGGCGTTCGATGGATGGTTGCTCCAATTTCCGTTATGTACAAAATCCACCCGCATATGGTGGCATTCCATCCTTGAAGCCGGCACCACCTTATACATTTAATACGAACTTCCATATCCCACCTTCTTTATGTTAGATAAGAAAAACCGGCAAACTCCGCAGGCCCATTATTACATGGGTAGTAATGATGAAATATTTGAACAGCTTGACCACCCACTCCGGCTGGCCACTTCCCTTTCCGTGGGGTTTGCCCTTCAGCTACTTTTTCGAGCATTAGGCCAATTCGTGAAGTCGCCTAGTTTTTGGGTGCTCGGAGTTAGACAAATACCCAAATTTTATGCTTTCTTTACCTTAAAAACAGCGTAATTCGTTCTCAAGAATTACGCTGTTTTCTCCCCCTCCAAAGCAAAAATTCTAAAGCAATAATACATGTGATCAGCCACGCGGCCCCCAATGACATCCCTGCTACGATATCGGTAAAAAAGTGCACCCCTAATACGAGACGGCTAAAGGCAATCGTCACTGCAAGAAACGCAAAGAACAAAACTAAAGAAACTCTTAGCCATTTCGTTGCAATCTTTTTCCACAATAAGTAGCCAACAAATCCATAAAATGCAACGGATCCAGTGGAATGTCCACTTGGAAAGCTAAAACCTGTTCCACCATATTGTGCAATTAATTCCGGTCGTTCCCGCTCAAAGACCAGTTTTAATACTTGTGTTAACAAACTAATCCCTATCATATTGATGCTGAAGAATATACTGTACCATTTACTTTTTTTCGCAAAGAAAAGATAGACAGCTAGTAAGACAGAAGCTATCGTTAAAAAGAGAATCGATCCTGCTTCTGTAACCACCCCCATCAGCTGATAAAGCCAATCCTCCTCTGCAAAGACAATAAACTCCTGAAAAATACGATCTGCGAAAAACTTCTCTTCTTCTAACACATCGCCTGCTAATTCGATAAAAAGAGAAACCGTTACAGCTATAATGATAAATCCAATTATTAAAGTAAAGATAGCTATCTTCGACATATCTTTCATCTATTTTCACTCCTATTATTATTATTCCCAATTAAGAGAAACAACACTATGGAAAAAGTGTGAAATGAGTGCTTTTTTTGTTGTTTAAATGTAATAAAACAATCAGATTACTGGTATGATGGGAATAATGTTGCTAAACTTAAGATGATCTGGGTTGCAATTGTTCTATCATCTATGTTTGAATGGACAGACAATGAGTTATATGGAGGTTGTTTATTAATGAAGAAGATATTAATGCTATTAATGATGATTAGTTTGGCTGTTGTCACCGTTGCATGTAGTAATGATGACGAGGAGCCAGCTGATGAAAACAATACAGAAGAACCTGCAGCAGAAGAAACACCTGAGAGTGAAGGTGAAGCTGAGGGTGATGCAGAAGCACAAGAGGAGGCAGCTGAATCAGCTGCAGCGACAGGACAACAAGGAGTTAGTGATGATGAATTAGTAGAAGAAGACCAAGCTGTAGCGACTATTAATGGTGAAGAAATTCTTGGTTCTGCCTACAATCAAATTTATCCACTTGTGAAAAGCACATTAGAACAAGCCGGACAAGAAGTAGAAGATACCGAAGCTATAAAACAGCAAACTTTAAATGAATTAATTACTCAGGAACTGATCCGTCAAGATGCTAAAGAAGAGGGACTTACAGTAGAGCAAGAAGAAATTGACAATGAACTAGCGACTTATGAAGAACAATTTGGTGAAGAGTACGCTACTGTTCTGAAATCGAGCGGATATACCGAAGAAACGTTAAAAGAACAAATCGAGAATAATTTACTTTCTGAAAAATATATGGAGTCTGTACTTGGTATCGAAGTAACAGATGAAGAAATTAAAGAATATTATCAATCAGCAGCAGAGCAAAGTGAAGAAGACCTTCCACCATTGGAAGATGTTGAAGATTCAATTAAACAAACACTTACGTCACAAAAACAACAAGAAAAACAAGAAGAAATTCAAGCTAAAATCGATGAACTTCGGGAAAATGCTGAAATTGAAGAATTGATCTAAAAAATCATCCCCTTTTTGGGGATGATTTTTCTATTTCCTCCACAATATCGCATTGATAATCAGTAGAACACCGATTAAAATATAGGGTCCGAATGTCATAAGCGTCATTCCATAATGAAGCAAGCCAAAAGCTATAACGAGAGCTAGGAGTGCTAAAACTTCACCGCTTTGTTTACTTTGACCGACTCGATACGATTCAGAAAAAGGCATCACATTTTTTAGAAAAACACGATAACTAATTCTGCCGTAGATAGCAGCAACTAACACTAGTACGATTAAAAAAGACAAAACTCTTTCTGTAAAAATCACTAGAAAAAACACACTTAATAGGAGATAAACCGGAATAAACAACCGAACAAAAAAAGCTTTTAATACTGCGCGGTGACAAACATTTTCATTTTTCATCGGTAATGCGCGATATATCCAGGCTGCTTTTGGATTGGTAGAAAATTGAAGCATTTGAATGCCTGCCGGAACCAAAACTAAGCTAAAGTACATCAAAAAATACATGTTACCATCACGTAATTCGTCGAGTGAGCGACTTGTAAAATCCGTAATGAGAAAAATAAATGGAAATATGAAAGCCATTCCGATTGCTGGATAGACCTTTAACTTATAGTCTCGTTCATTTCTTAACATTCTAGTAGCAAAATCAAAGAAAACTTGTTCTTCCCGATTCCAAACAAATAACTTGGACCAAAAACGACTCCACCATTCTTTTGCTTGTTTATGTTTTCCACTGTTAGATAAAAGCTTTTCCAAGTTGCGCTCAAAAGATGGAATCAGTTTAATATAAAGAAAAATAGCTATAAGTGGTATAATCACACCCAATATCGCGAGTATGATATACGACAGATCTGTTACACCATTTAAAACTATTTCATATATTGCTCCATACCAGATTGGCGGCATCAATACATGCCACCATTCAAAACTAAAATTAACATTTAAATCAACAAACTCAAAGGATCGGGCTACTAATTGATAGCCAATAATCATGGAAATGCTTAAGAGAATTTGAATATAATTAATAATATCCTTTAATTTTTCTCCATCAAAAAATCGAAGAATAATGATATACACCAATGCCGTCATAATCAAAATCAATAAATTAACAAAAAGCAGTACAACCAGACTTAATAAAAAGAATATAATCCCTTGATTAAACAACCCTATGATCATCGGGATAGCAGTAAACGCCATCGTTAGTTGACATAAGTAGATGGTGATATGGACAACCTTTGCTGTATTAACCGTTCTCGAGTCAACTGGTTTTGTTCCTATTATCATTTTATCGCGAACATCAAGTAATACACTAGAGAAATCAGAAATGGTCGATGTCATAATAATAAACATGATAATAGCATACATGATGCTGACTTGAAAGATATATTGATCACCAAATAAGAAAGCAATCAGGATTAATCCCATCAAAGCATAGATACCAAGTGATTTCAGAAATTGATTACCGGAATCTGAGTTTGAATCATTAAAGATCGTCGGTACTCTTCTCGTATCCAACGTTAATTTCATCTGCAGGATCTCCCGCATCATCGGATAATCGACTTTTGCTTTTTGAAAAAGTGACTGGAATTTATCTAGCATTTCCAATGATCTGAAATCATCCATCGCTATCACCATTTTCAACTATAGAAACAAAAGAACTGGCTATTTCTTGATGCTGATGAAATCCTGTCAGTTGATTAAAAATTTCCTCAAGTGAGCCTTCTTTATTCTGCTTCTGTAACTGTTCAAACGTTCCATCGGCAACAATTTGACCATCAGCAAGCAATACAATCCGATTACTGATTTTTTCAACGACGTCCATAATATGTGAGGAATAAAAAATCGTTTTTCCCTGATTTGCTAACTGATCTAAGATCTCTTTGACGATCATCATACTATTGGCGTCGAGTCCATTTAATGGTTCATCTAGAAAGAGTAAATCCGGGTTATGTATAATACTAGCTACAAACAGAACCTTCTGCCTCATCCCTTTAGAAAAAGATGAAATCCTTGTATGTAGTACATCTTCTAACTCAAATAAACGCATTAATTCTGTTGCTTTTCGGATGATCACCTGCTGATCCATTCCATATAGTCCACCGACAAAAGAAAGATATTCCATAGGTGTTAAGCTATCATAAATTTCTCCGTTTTCCGGAACATAGCCAATGCGTTTTTTATATGCTACACCACTTGTTTTAATATTCTCACCAAATATTTCGATATCACCTTCAAATTCAGTGATCAAGCCTAACATAATTTTGACGGTTGTACTTTTACCAGCCCCATTTGGACCGATATAACCAATAATTTGACCTTGATAGACATCAAGATTAATAGATTCTAACACACGAGTACTACCATAAGATTTTGCTACATTTTTTAGTGATAGAATGATATCTTCTGACAATATATTCACCTCCACACCCATCCTAACATAAATTTCCTTTTTTATGTTTTAATTTTTTTACTATGATTTTTTCTAACCAGGTCCAAGGTAAAAGACGTTTGGCAAAAGCTAACATTCTCGCCCCTTTACCAATTGGATAGTGGAGTTTAGGCTTTTTTCTACTGCATATCGAGGCTATCAAAGAAGCTACTTCACTCGGATCTGCACTAAATTTTGATGCTTGTTGTGCGTAAGACAGAACCGTGCTTTTCATCGGGTCTTTTTCCATCTCCAATTGGTCGATACTAGACAAGCTCTTATCCCAAATTTCCGTTTGATAGGATGCTGCTTCCACCAGAGAGACAAATATCTGTTTCGGAAGTAATTCGATTCGTAAACTTTCGCTGAGCCCTGCTAAAGCAAACTTTGATGCACAATAAGCAGACATTCCTGGAAATCCTGCATATCCGCTAACACTGCCTATATTAATGATATTTGCCTTATTGGATTGTTCTAATAATGGCAACATTACTTTGGTGACACGAAAAACTCCGTGCAAATTTACATCCAGCTGTTTTTGAAAAGCGTCTATGGTTAAATCTGCAATAAATCCAGCTTGGCAAAAGCCAGCATTATTAACTAACACGTCGAGCTTTTTATAATTGATTTGTATGTAGTCTTTGACATATTGAATCTGATGCTCATCGGTTACATCCATTTCCATAATATCTAGTTGGGATGCTAGCTGTTCATTCTCGGCTCTTTCGATTAATTCATCACGTGACTGCAATGTTCTCATTGTCGCTATCACACTGTAACCTTTTTTCAAGAATTCCAGTGTCGTTATGAAGCCAAAACCACTACCTGAACCTGTCACAAGTACTGTCTTCACGAAGTCATCCCCTCTCATATGTATTAAGCTATATCTTAACATATATGTCTAATGTGGTATCGGGCACTTTGTAATTATATAAGAAAAACCGGGAAAGCCCACCCAGTCCTGTCCAAAGTAGTTATTTTGACATGAATAATAGGCGTAACAATCACTGCGGCTTGCCCACTTCGCTTTCCATGGGGCGTGTCTTCAGCTAACTTTTGTAAAGAAGATCGCTTTACAAAAGTGAATCTTCAGATCACGCTGATCCCACAGGGGTCGAAGTGGGCGCATGCGCTAAATAACGTTCTACATTTTTTAACGTACGGACATTACGTC